>JAYUQN010000245.1:0-15270 GCA_043756725.1 Saprospiraceae bacterium | reverse complement strand
ATGGTGTCATCTATCTCTGGTTTGGTAGTTCAGTTGGTTAGAATACATGCCTGTCACGCATGGGGTCGCGGGTTCGAATCCCGTCCAGACCGCTTTTTCAAATACAAAGCCACTCAGTAATGGGTGGCTTTTGTTTTTTTAGAGAAAAAAATATTTTTAAAGCCACAATTTGAACTTCACTTTCTTTTCTGTTTTCATTCCCGCATGATTTGCTGCTGTAACAGTCGCAGTCGCATCTATCCAATCGCTTACTTTAACAGTCCAATTTGTATTGAGGTCATAGCTTTTCATGTCCAATACTGAGGGGGTATTTTGAAACAACACAGCACCCGTCTTATCATCCGTTATTTTTATCGTTAGTGTATGTAATCCTTTTGCATCACCCACCTGCCCTTTAATAATTAGAACCTGTCCACCCAAAAGTTGGTCGTTATCATTGGGGGAATTCAACGTAAGCGTTGGGGGTGTATCCTCTACAACTACTTCAGCATTTTTTTTGCAAGCTAAAGCGCATGATAAAATCGTTATAAACAAGGCAATACTAAAATATGTCTTTTTCATTTTTTAATAAATTTAGAATAATGTCAAGATACCGATGGTTCACACACTAAAAGTACGATAAAAAAAGCGGATGCGTTTGTTGCAAAATTATTTTTTATGTAAAATATTCTAAAAACGACAAAAGGCTGGCAATAATGCCAACCTTCTATTTTAGTAGCCCGTAGGGGAGTCGAACCCCTCTTGCAAGAATGAAAATCTTGAGTCCTAACCGATAGACGAACGGGCCCTGTTTTTCACTACTTACAATGCTTTATCAAAAAGCGATGCAAAGGTACACCTGTTTTGGTAAATGTCAAATATTTTTATATTTTTTTTTTATGTTGTGAGGAAATTTATTTCCCGCTCGAAAATTTCCTCACAACATTCTCTAACTTTGTGATTGATGAATAGATTCCTTTTATCAATATCCTTTTTTTTCGTATCAATTGAAGCCAAAGCGCAGCTTTCAATGGTCTATTATTTTGAAAATGTTCAAGATTCTCTTTTTTTTCAAAAAATTTTTCAACCTGCTAAAACAATTCAAGATTCTCTAAAAGGGATAGAAATACTGAGGGGGTATCTGAAAGTGCTCCATAAACGTGCTTATCTCGAAGCTTCTTTCGACTCCATTTCTGTGAAAGATGGTTTTTTCACTCTGAAATGTCATATTGGAAATCGCTATGAATCGGTTACTATACGAAATGGCAATGTGCCACCCGATTTTTTGAGTGCTTTGGGTTTTAGTGACAGACAATTAACCAATAGACCTTTTGAGCTTGCTGAAATAAAAAATATAGAGGAAAAACTCTTGCAACAAGCTGAAAATAATGGCTATCCTTTCGCACAAGTTTGGTTAGATAGTTTCGCTTTTGAAAAAGGGCAAGTAACAACAGCTTTAATGATGCAAAAAGGGCATTTTTTCAAATTCGATACCCTTAATATTGAAGGGTTTGCGCGCATCAAACCCTCTTTTTTGCGACATTATTTAGACATAAAAAAAGGGGATATTTTTAACCGTTCAAAAATTCTTCAAATGAGTCAAAGGCTTAAAGAATTGACTTTTTTACAGGAACGCCAAAAATCAACAGTCACGTTTAATGAAAATAATACAGCACGTATCAATTTGCTTTTAGATGCTAAAAAAGCATCTCGATGGGATTTTTTAGTAGGGATTTTACCGAATACTACAGCAAATGGCAGTCAAAAGTTTACGGTAATATTCAATGGCAATGTTGATTTTAATAATATTTTGGGCTTCGGTGAAAGCATTTTTGCGATTTTTGAAAACCTAAGACCGCAAAGCCCTCGCCTTAATCTAAAATTGAATTTCCCCTATATTTTTAATACGCCTTTCGGTTTTGATGGGGCATTTGACCTTTACAAACGGGATTCGTTGTATATTGAAACCTTCCTATCGCTTGGGACAAAATACTACCTCGGTGACAACAATTATCTAAAATTTTTTTTGAATCACTACAAAGCTAATAATTTGATTATCAATAAATTGCAATTGATTTCAAATAAAAAATTACCCGCAACGCTTGATGTTTCCACCCAAACCTTTGGTTTAGAGTGGTCACAACAACACTTGGATTATCGTTTTAATCCTCGTAAAGGGATTTCTCTTCTATTGCGGGGGAGTGCAGGAATAAGGCAGGTGCAAAAAAATAGTGATATTTTGAGTTTAAAAGACCCAAACGATGCTCTTTTTAATTTTTCAAAACTCTATGATACGTTGGCTTTGACAAGTTTCATCTATAAAGTTGAAAGCCAATCGGATATTTATGTACCTATATTCAAGCGCAGCACTGTAAAAATAAGTTTGCAAAGCGGATGGCTTTTCACTTCTACACCCTTTTCACTCAACGAGCAATACCGCATAGGTGGTAACCGAATACTGAGGGGGTTCAATGAGGAGGCAATTTTTGCGACACAATACGCAGTTGGCAGTGTTGAATACCGCCTCCTTATTGGTCGTAATTCCTATCTTTGCACTTTTGCAGATATGGGTTATGTTGCCGATGTAAACCGTTCAAATAGACGATTTGATACGCCCGTGGGATTCGGTGCAGGTATCACTTTTGAAACAAAGGTCGGTTTGTTTGGTTTTACATTAGCAGCAGGACGTGAAAACAAAAACCCCATAGACTTAAAAAATACGAAGACTCATTTTGGCTATATTAGTTTATTTTAACATAAAAATATAAGGCTTTTCATCCGTATGAAATTTGAAAGACCCATTCCTATCAAAACCATAGCGACTCAAATAGGCGCAACACAAATTATCGGCGACGATACACTCAACGCATTGGGTATCAATGAAATACACCAAGTTAGAGAAGGTGATATTACTTTTTCAGATGTAAAAAAATATTTTGAAAAAGCCCTAAATTCGGCTGCAACATTTATTATTTTGAATGAAATACCTGAAGCTTTCCCAGAAAAAAAAGTCATCCTCATTCACCCGCAACCCTTTGACGCTTACGATAGTTTGGTACGGGCACAACGTCCTTTCAACCCCCTAAGCTTGGAGATTGCAGACTCGGCAGCCATCCATCCTTCTGTTATTTTTGAACCCAATGTTGTCATTGGCAATCATGTGCGCATAGGGGCTGGCTGTTATGTGCGCGCCAATGCCGTTATTGATGATTTTACAGTGATAGGAAAAAATGTGGTAATAGGGGCAGGAGCAATTATAGGTACCGATGCGTTTTATTTCAAACGCAATACTGAGGGGTATCGCAAATGGCGCAGCGGCGGTCGGGTGGTGATTGAAGATAGTGTAGATATTGGCTCAGGTTGCACGATAAATAGGGGTGTATCAAGCGATACGATGATAGGCGCAGGGACAAAATTGGACTGTCAAGTGCATATTGGGCATGATGTCGTTGTAGGAAAAAATTGTCTTTTTGCTGCCCAAGTAGGTATTGGCGGCAACACAACAATAGAAGATGACGTCATTTTATACGGTCAAGTAGGGGTGGCTCAAAACATCACAATTGGTAAAAGAGCTATAGTTTTAGCCAAATCAGGTGTTTCAAAAAATCTTGCTGGTGATAAAACGTATTTCGGCTATCCTGCCCAAGAAGTCAAAGAAGCGTTTAAAGAATTAGCTATTTTAAGACAACTCAAAAAAAAGGAGCAATAACTTTCGTCAAGTTCAAAACTTGACGAAAGTTGTAAGTTTAACCTACCAAAAGATATTCAAACTGCAATATCAAAGATGTTACTAACAACAACATGTGTAGAACCTCTGCAATGGCGATACTTGTGCGTTGGAATAATAAAGATAATAAGATACTTAAAGGAACAGATATAATAAGCAAGTGGCTTAAATCTACGTTCGATTGAACAAGGGTTGTCATACCACCAATAAGCAACATCCAATAAACACAGCTCAAAAACTTTTGAACTGAAATCCCTCTTTTTGTTGAAAACTGGGTATTCGCTAAAATCACAACTGCAATGAGCAAACTGACGATGCCTAATTTGACATAAGCCGCAGGGTTTGTATAACGCACAAAGCTCAAAAAGCTCAAATTATCAGCAAAGTGCTTATATATATAGGGCAAACGGTCAGTCCAAAATAAGTAAACACTGAAAAGGAAGAAAGGCGCAATTATGCCCAATAAAAACATAAACAACTCTTTTAAGCGCATACCCCTCAATATGCCAAGCCCTAAAATGCCCCAAAAGATGAAAAAAGTATAGGAAAAATGAAATAAACCAGCAACGCCCACCCAAAAACCCACATCAAAAATTCGTATTGAAGCATTGTTGTTTTTATAGACTTCAAAAAGGTAGAATAAGGCTATTATGGCAAAAGTATTGGCTAATAAAGCGGGCGATAAGGGTAAAAAATCGGGTAGTAATGCTGTTATTAAGCAATAAAAAAGACCCGGTAAAAGGGAGACTTCACCCGCTACACGATAGCGAGCCATCGTGATATTAATGAAAATGGCTTGTATAAAAACCAACAAGAACGCAGCTAATTGCGCCCCAAAACTTGTGGGCGGTAATTCTGCGTACATCCATTCTGTTAAAATGCCTTGACTTTTGGGTACAACAGGCAAAGGGTGTATGAATGTACTGAGCCGTACAACACCGAGATACACAAGCAAAAATATATTAGCCAGTGGTTGATTTGTTCTAAAAAATGTCAGCATATTGTAAAAGGCAAAGGGCAAATTATTTGCGTAAAGGTATCAATTTTTCAATAATTCCATTACAATTTCATTTAAAGTATCATGTTTTACAAATAAATTACTGAACCCCTTGTAGGTTTTTGCTTTTTCAAAGGCAATTTTCAAATTCAAGTTTGCTTGTTTCTGAGTGAAAAACAGTTTTTGTTCTTCCAATTGCTTGGCAAGATATTCTTGTTCAGTCTGTCCCGGTGTGGGTATCAATAGAGCTTTCATGCCTAAAAAAACCAAATCCATGATGGTGCTGTACCCGCTTCGCGCTATCAATAAACTACTTTCTAATATTTTTTTATTGAGGTCATTTGTGGTCAAATAATTGTATATTTCAAGGTTGGGTAAGGTAAAATCTATGTTTTTACCGTCTGTAACACCTCGCACCAAAACAAAGCTGTATTCAGCAAAATCTTCATTTTTTAACTGCTGTAAAATTTTATTCTCCAACAAAGTGCGTTGTGGTTCAGGACCTGACAAAACGATAATAGCCTCGTGATGTTTTGGGGTATCGTAGTTTTCCATCCGACTCAATGCACCCAAATATTGAACATCTAAAGATTCCACCAATCCACCATGCGCCAATGTACCCGCTAAATTGGGTGTATTTTTAAAATCAGGAATCCAACAAACATCAAATTTTTTTATACAAAAGCGATTAACGGCATTCACAAAAAACTGTAATGGCGCTTCAATATTGATTTGATGTGTCATAAAAATGCTGTGTACCGATTTATTAAAAAAGCCATAACGGTTGTCTGAAATAACAATATCAATCTCCTGCGTTTTTATGAAACGTTTGAGCCAAAAATACTCTTGCACGCCTCCCCTCAGTATTTTAGGCATCTGAATTGCCATAGAAAGAATCATATTTGGAAAAATATAGCGTACATTGTAAGCAGGCAATTCAAAAGCAGGTAAATCTGGAAACTCTTTTTTCAACAATTGCAAAGCTGCCCCGTCTGAAGCCAAAAGCACAGTTGCACCTTCTTGCCGCAAAGTTTGAATGATGGGAATACAACGGGTTGCATGACCCAAACCCCAATTTAAGGGTGCAACTAAAACTTTCTTAGGTTTTATCAATTTATTAACGATTTTCCTGAAATTTGCTGGAGATATTAACGTTCCATTATAAAGTCCCCAATTTCACTAATTGTACCGAATTAATGCCTTTATTTTTCAATAAAATAGAAAATAGATGAAAAAAATAATTGTTGGTTTATTATTTTTAAGTGTCGCTATGACAACAAGCAGTTGTGGTTTGTTTAAGAAAAAATGTAATTGCCCTCATTTTGAGGTGAAAGCAGAAAAAAATGTTTCAAAAGTTGAAACGTTGTCTTGTTTTATTATTGGCGTTTCACCCAGCAATACAGCAATTTAGCAATACCACATTTAACAATAAAATTATGACAGCATTTCAACCAGATTATACCTATCTCAACCAATTTATTGAACAAGCTCTGTGGGAAGATGTCCACGATGGCGATGTAACGGGTTTAGCTTGTATTCCCCTTGAAAAAAGAGACAAAGCGGTTTTAAAAATAAAAGCGGATGGTGTCCTCGCAGGTGTGGAATTGGCGGAGCTTATTTTCAAAAAAGTAGACCCCTCAGTAAAAATGACTATTTTTAAGCAAGATGGTGACCTTATGCACTTTGGTGAAATCGCTTTTGAGGTAGAATGTAACACGCAAGCCTTATTAAAAGCCGAACGTTTGGTGCTAAATACCATGCAACGCATGAGCGGTATTGCGACCATGAGTCGCACTTATGCAGATGCTGTTAGGGATTTACCTGTAAAAATACTCGATACGCGTAAAACGACGCCTTTGATACGTCACCTTGAAAAATGGGCGGTGAAAATAGGTGGCTGCGAAAATTACCGCATCGGTTTATATGATTGGTTTATGATAAAAGACAACCACACGGACGCTTGCGGCAGCATCACGAAAGCCATTGAAAAAGTAGTGGCGTATAAAAAAGCGAACCCCTCAGTATTAAACTATGGCGTCACGGTAGAAGTGCGCAATCTCAATGAATTGCGAGAAGCGATGGCTGCTGGCAATGTCACCCGCATCATGCTCGATAATTTTACGATAGCTATGATGAAACAAGCGGTGAAAATTGTAAAAGGTGCTTTTGAAGTAGAAGCTTCAGGCGGAGTAACTTTGAAAACGTTGAGAAAAATAGCTTTGACAGGCGTAAATTATATTTCCTCTGGTGCTTTGACGCACTCGGTTTCGAGCTTGGATTTGAGTTTGAAAGTTGTTAAAGTGTAATTACGATGCGGTCTTTTTTCCCAAAGCCTTATTTCGCAAACGTTTTAGGAAAGGTGAAGCGAAAATAAAAGACTGAAGTTCTTGATTATCAGATTCCAGTACCTGTGATTTATCACCTTGCCATTCAAGGTTGCCTTCATGAATGAAAACGATATTATCCCCAATTTCCATAACGGAGTTCATATCGTGGGTATTGATAATGGTTGTGATATTTTTTTCAATCGTAATATCTTTAATCAATTCGTCAATAACAATTGAGGTTTTAGGGTCAAGTCCAGAGTTGGGTTCATCGCAAAAAAGATATTTGGGACTTAGCACAATAGCACGGGCAATACCTACTCTTTTTTGCATACCGCCTGAAACTTCTCCCGGATATTTTTTATTTGACCCTACCAAATTTACCCGTTCCAAACAAAAATTTACTTGTATGTCCTTCTCTTTTTTAGTCATATTTGTAAACATATCCAAAGGGAAACGGATGTTCTCTTCAACGGTCATGGAATCGAATAGGGCTGACCCTTGAAAAAGCATGCCCACTTGCATACGGATGGTTCTGACTTGACTCTTTTCCAACTCCGTAAAATTAACATCATCGTACCAAATACTTCCCGATGTAGGTTCTACTAAACCCACCAATATTTTAAGTAAAACAGTTTTACCCGCCCCACTTCGCCCGATGATGAGATTGGTTTTACCCGATTCAAAAACAGTATTTATGCCTTTCAGCACCTCATTGTCATTGAATGTCTTTTTTATATTTTCAGCACGAATCATTGTCTAAGTAGTTGTAAGTTTTCAGTTGTAAGTTTTCAGTTGCTCAACTTACAACTGAAAACTTACAACTGAAAACTCTTTATTATTGTGTTAAAACTATTGTGATAATATAATCGGCTAAAAGGATGGCGATATCACCATAAACAACGGCGTTGGTACTGGCTTTGCCCAATTCGATGCTCCCACCTTTCACATAATAGCCGTGATAACAGGATATGCTTGTTAATAAAAAAGCATAAACGGTGGCTTTTACAAACATCATAAAGACATTGTAAGGAATGAAAAATGAGCGCAACCCACGCACATAATCGGCATGTGCCAACAAGTCAGTTGGTACACTCGCTAAATAACCACCACCAATACCCACTATAGCGGACAAAGCCACCAATAGCGGAATAACAAACAGGGCAGCTATAACTTTCGGCATCACAAGAAAGGCGGCGGTATTAACACCCATCACTTCCATAGCGTCGATATGCTCTTTTTGGCGCATACCCCCTATTTCAGCTGCCATATTGGAGCCTACTTTACCTGCCAAAACAAGACAGGAAACAGTAGGCGATAGCTCAATAATGCATAAATCTCGCACGATATAGCCAATATAATAGCGTGGAATTAACTGACCGTTGAGTTGATACGCAAACTGAACCGCTGCAACGGCACCAATGAAAACAGAAATCAAAACGATGATGACGACTGAACCAATGCCAATATCGTTCATCTGACGCATGGTTTCATTCCAATACATTCGGAATTTTTCGGGTCGCTTAATGGCTGTCCGCAGCAATGTCAAATAGCGACCGAAGTGGTAGAAAATATTTAGACTAAGCACAGGCTTTTCTTTTCTTAATCGGGTATGTTAAATAAAATCTGATATTTTCGCAAATACCTTGCGAAAGTAGGCTTTTTTCAATCAAATTAAACGGCTTAAATAAAAAGATTGTTGCTCAACTTTTTGTTAATTAAAAATTATCCTTTTTTAAACGCCTAAGGGCGGTCTTTAGGCATGAATTTTTCATGGAAGGCAGTACCTAATTAGCGAAAACCGTATTAAACAATTAAAACTCTACTACATGGCTATTTCACGTACGCTTTGTTCCTTACTTCCTATGTTTGTAGCCCCCCTCAGTATTTTTGCTCAAGACATCATCATTGAAGATCAAACGGATAACAAAGGCAAAGTCGAATGGCAATGGCGAGCGTCGGTAGGCACTGTTTCGTTTGATAAGCCCGTTACAGCAGAGTTTATTATTAAAAATTTGAGCGACACAGTACTCATAATCAAAGACGTGGTAGTTGGATGTCATTGTACAGTGATTGATATACCGAAAGAACCGATAGAACCGGGGGCAACGGCTATACTCAGAGCCACTTACGATTCTAAAAGAGAAGGGCGTTTTTATAAACTCATTCGCATTTTAACAAATTTCGACCCTCATCAATTTGTTACTTTAGCAATGGAGGGCACTGTGAAGGCTCGGCATAATTAAAATTATAACAATAAAAAAAGCCAAGAAGATAAACATCTTCTTGGCTTCTTTATGAAACATCATATTCTACCGCAATAAAGCCACATCGCCTTTAAAAATTTCACGCTCTCCGTCTTCGAACTCAATTTCTAAAAACCAAATATAGGTATCGGCTGATAAATGGCTGCCGTTGAATTTACCGTCCCAACTTTTGGTATCATCATCAGGCATAAAATCCCTTGCTTGGTGCATCAAAGCACCCCATCGATTGAAAATACTGAAATTCAAAATGCGCTTTGTGCCACGACCTGTATAAATCATAAAAAAATCATTTTGCCCATCTTCATTGGGTGAAAAAGCCGTTGGCACAAATACTTTTCGACGTTTATCAACACGAACAAGAATTTCTTTACGCGCTTCGCAACCAAACGTATCACGGGCAATAATTTTGAAAAATGTAGGAACACGCGGGCTTGCTGTGGCAAAACGACAGTTTTTGCAATCAAAATTGATAGAGTCCAAGCTTGAAATCCATCGAATACTGCTCAATACTGAGGGGGCTGCCAAGCCAGCGTAAAGTGTCACATCATCGCCATAATGAATTAACGTATCTTCTGTAGAAACAATTTTTAATTTGGGTGGATTTTTTACAACCATTGTATCTGGAATGGCGCAATTATTTGCATCCCTGATTTCAAAGTGATAAGTGCCACTTTCAAGGTTATTTAAACGGCTCAAACCATCATAAGCGAATTTTCTCTCTCGAAAAACAAAGGAATAAGGTGCTACACCGCCTTTTATGTCATTTAATGTAATTTCACCATTTTTTTCACCATTACAGCGCACATCTTTCACGCTGAAAATTCCCTCTATAGGTTTTGGGGATTCTAAACTCACGGTTGTAGAGTCATTGCAACCGTTTTTATCAAATACATAAACTTTATAAATGGTATCCGCTTTCAATCTTGTTGCGGTACGTCCAACCTGCAAAGGATTGGTTTTCCAAACTACGCTGTATCCTCCTGCACCGCCCGAAGGTTTGACTGTGGCTTGCCCATCTTCCGAATTGGTGCATCTGACAGCAAAGCCATGATAAATGGTATCTCCCCATGCAATGGCATCTATTTTTTCAGGTTGTGAAACAGATGCAATTGTTTCAAGTTTACAGCCCTTCGCATCCGTTACAGTCAAATTTATATCGCCTGCGCATCGGCTCACTACATTAGGTGTAGTGCGACCTCCTGACCAACGATAACTGAAAGGCGCTCCAAAACCACCTCGGGCGTTGGCGGATACTTCTCCATCACACTTTCCATAACAAGACGGCTTTTTGATAGCAATTCCCGGTGAAATGGCTGCAGAAGCTACTTCAATTTTTATGGTATCTGATGCTTTACAGCCTTCTGTGCTTGTAACAGTCACCGCATAAGTACCACTATTTTTCACACTCAAATAACGGTTTTTTAAGCCTGAATTCCATAAATAAGAGCTGCCTGTATTTTTCGCATCAAGGGTATATACTTGCCCATTACAAATAGCTGTATCCCCTCCTAAACTAACCAGTGGTCTTGCATTTACACGAACATTGGAGGTTTGAGACAAGGTTTGACAGGCATTGAGTTGAGCTGTAAGTGTATAATTACCCGCATTTATAACTTTTGCTTTAGCGATAGTGGGATTTTGTAAAGATGAGCGAAACCCATTTGGACCAGTCCATTCATACACCGCAGCTTGGGTAGATGTTGAAAGTCTCAATGTATCACCTTCACAAGGAGCATTTGTTGTAAGGGATACTGAGGGGGTGCATTCAACAGGTTTGGACATAGTCGTGCAGGTCAAAAAATCTTCATAATAGACAACTGATTTATCATCATCATTGATAACTTTTACCCAATCCACTGTGCCTGAGCCTTTGAAACGGAAATAAAAACCCTCAAGATTGCAAACATTCCCCGAGTAAGGAGCAGAAAAAAACAGTTTATCATTGTAATAATAAGAGACAATTTTATTCTGAAATTTCAACTTTACGATTGCCCAATCGGCATAGTTTAACACCAAAAAAGGTTGATCGGTAGCCAATGTTTGACCAGCGACAATTAAACTTGTCCATTGCTGTGCACCTGCTTCACCCATTAGGGTGCAACCTGTGCTGCCTGAGGGTGTCGTTAAATCAATAATAGCATCGTAAGAAGCAATACCATTTTGTGCACTATTATTTTTAAATTTCAATTCGTAAGTAAAATTGTCTGTTAAGCAGATTGGCGATTTAAACTCAAAATTTGTCCAATAATAACTTTGAGTTGTGGAACTGGGGTCAATGCGTAATGTGCCATTTTTTACATATTGGCAAGAAGGCAGATTAGCCTCACGGCGATAGACATTTTGAGCATCGAAATAGGTGATATACCCCGACCATGCCGAAGATTGTGCTGCGGTGAAAAAATGCAGCCCGCAAAGAAAAAACACCAATACAGAGGAAATTTTTGAAAACATAGTGTCGTTCTTTTGAAATGTGTGTGTCGGAAAGCAGTGCCGTTTTGGTTGATTGTGTATCATCAAATGCAAATTACGAACTTTTTTCTTGAATAAAAAAATTAATATCAAATACCTGTTTGGTTTTTCAAAAAATGTTTCGTTTTACAAATATGAGGTATTTAATTTTCCCCTTTATAATTTTAATCTTGCATTGGGATTAAATTAACATTTGATATGATTTTTCTTAACAAAGTAATATCCAGTCAAGAAAAAACACCTTTCTGAAAGTCAAACTTTCAAAAAGGTGTCTTTATTTTATAATCTTAGCCTTTAATTTTTAAAAGCTGCCTTTTTCAAGCATTATCATTTTCACAAATTCAATAGTGCGCTCTGTTTCAAAATCTATAGTTCGCGTTTTATACAATTCGATAAGCCAGCCTGAGCGTTGGTGAAAAGCGTATTTTCCTTCGTCTAAAACTTTCAAAGATACCCCCTCAGTATTTTCAGCTTTTACATCGCCTTTACTCATTTTATTGAAATATGCGAATGTCAATTTTTTCATGACCATTTCATCGAGTAAAAGCGTATGCTCCACCAAGCAATACTTATCATCTTGCCAACTTACTTTCAAAGAAGCTTTAGCAGGTATCGGTTTGCCTTGTGGTTCCAGCATGTTTGCCAACTCGGTATTATATGTTTGAAAATCATTAGACACATATTCATTTCCATAAAACTGATGTAGCAAGCGCAGTTCTTGAAACAACCCCTCAGTAATATAGACTTCCGAAGTCATTTGGCATTGCATACTGGCTAATACTTTTTCTGTTACATCATTTTGAGGTATCGCTTTTTCAATCGTTTCAAGCAAATCTAAAAGCATCGTTTGAATTTCACGACCATTGAATATACCAATATATTCGCCAGATGCTGAAATGCCATAACGCACTTTAACTTGACGGTATTTTTCAACCAAATCCTTTATACCTTTCCATTCTTTTAATTCGTCTGGTAAAAAATAAGCGGCAGAGTTATACGCTGCTTCAATAATAAAACCTTTAGTAGAGGCTTCTTCCACCGAGAGTGTCACAGTTTGACGCATTTCACTACGGCTGTCTTCTTGCCCTTCAAAATAATTGATTTTACCTTTGACGAGTTCATATTGATAGGATTCGCCCTTTTTCCAAACGGTGCTTAATGGTATTTTTGCCATTGCTTTGTAAGGTGCTTGGGCAGAGATAGAAGTGGATAAAATACTTAAAATCAGTATTTTAGAAAATATTATTTTGTTCATGAAATTTTATCTTGATTTTGTTTGTAACGTGGTTCGTAACTCAATAGCGTTACGAAAATCAAGCCAAGCTGTTGCGTTTGTTGCTAAAATTATGGCGATTTATTAATGGATATGAGAGGAGGAAAAACTTCAAAAAGGGTATTTCTCGATTTTATCTATAAGAATATCCGTCTCACAGTACGCAACCATGAGACGGATATTTTATTTTGATTAGTTAAATCTACTTTGGCACTTTAAAACCCAAGAGGGTTTTTGATTTTGTTTTTAGGGAAAATTGAAAATTTTCCCTAAAAACAAAATCAAAAACCACCCCTTTTCGAGCCAAGCCTGAAAAACAAATCTTAATTACTAAAGTTAGTTGATTATTTAGAAAACTAACTAACCACTCAACTTACGCTGCTAAAAGAGCGATATGCTTCATTAAACCACTTTTAAGGTTAGCTGCCTTATTTTTGTGGATGTTATTTTTCTTCGCCAATTTATCAATCATGCTGACAACTTTAGGGAGGAATTTCTCCGCATCTGTTTTATCAGTGATAGCACGCAATGCTTTGATTGCTGTACGAGTTGTTTTTTTATAGAAGCGATTTCTCAAACGACGCGTTGCTTCCTGACGAATTCTTTTCTTTGATGACAAATGATGAGCCATTGTATTTTCTTATTTTTCTGTCTAAAAATTATCTTTTTTTCTTATCTTCAATTTCGGAGCGCAAAGGTATCGTTTATTCTCATTTTTTCAAAATTATTTTTAAAAATGTTTTAAGGATTAAATAAACCCACACTCGCACCCACCCAATCTTTATCTTTATTGTAACGCACACCAATCATTTCACCTTTACTCAATCGGATAAGATTATTGATAAGACGAGGACGTGCCCACTCTTTTTTCCACACCATAAGCATGCGAATTTCAATTTTTGTAGCCCCACTTGGCGTTTTTAAAACGGGTGCATAGTGTACTTTTTCTTGAAGTATCCAATTCGTTTTATCTTCCACCGCATCAATATCAGCTTGTGTAATATTTATTTTCACACCTTGTCCTGAAAATGAAAACAAGGGTTTCAAGACAAATTGACTCAAATTCAGTTGTGCGCTATTTATTTCATTTAAAAAATATGTTTTGGGAACGTAATCGCTTTTCAAAAAAGGCATAGTGTATTTTGAAATGCGGAAAAACCAGTTCGGGTGTCCTATCCATTCCACATCCAAATCATCCGAAAATTTAAATCCAAATTTTAAATCGGGGCGGCGTTCCAACTCATCAAAAATGACACGGTTGTATATTTTTTCAATTCTAATACTCTTACCTTTATCGTTTTTATAATATAATTTTTTACCCCTTTTAAGGACTTTTGTTAAGCACAAAATCTTGATACCCAAGTGATTAGCCGTGCTTAAAAAATCAATTAAAGTATTTTGCTTTTCAGGTTCTATTTCCAGTAAAACCACATTTTCAGGCTTTGAATCGCCTACCATAATGTCTCGCAACAAATTATGATACCCCTCAGTATCTAAGCCGCCAAAAAGGGGTGTCATCGTTTTAGGCACATCAAAATAGGTTTTATAGGCTAAAGCCAAATCGTGTTGAAAAAAATACAGCGATGGGAAGCCCTGCAACTCTATCAATTTAGGCACTAATTGCCCATTTTCTTCACAGATACCATAATCTACAACGAGGAAAGTCGTGTGGGCATCTTCATTAGGCACACGGTGTTCCGCTTTTAATGCCCCTTCACTTTGCGCTTTAAAATCGGGTTGGCAAAGTGTATCGGCAATATCCTCACAGGCTTGCATCAGTTTATCTCTAAAATCATCTGGTATGAAAACAGGCGTTTCAGAAATCCGAAAATTAGGCTTATGGCTGTACAAGCTGTAAACATGATTCAAAAACACTTCATATTGTTCAGAAGTGAAAGCCTTATTATAGGCTTGGCGTAGGTTTTTTATCATTAGAAAAGTATTTTTGCAAATATAAAAACTGTTTTCCCCCCCCTCAGTATTTTTACGAAAATTAGAGCGAAAAGTGAAAATAAATACCCTTAAATCTGTACGAAAAAATAAGGTATTTTTGGGTATCGTAATTTGGCTGAAAAAATTATTTTAAAACTTTTGGTAATGCCAGATTTGAAATGTTACCTTTGCGCTCATAATCGGTCGAAACAATTCGATTTAACAACAATAAAATAGAAAAATTTAACAAGTTCAATTAAATTTTTACTTAGAATCATGTCAAATATAGCATCGAAAGTTAA
>JAYUQN010000244.1:0-2048 GCA_043756725.1 Saprospiraceae bacterium | reverse complement strand
AAATTTGTCAGAACAGATGTCACGGATGAAACAAGCGTTCAAGCCGCTATTGATACAGCCGTTGAAAAATTTGGTGGCTTGCATGGCGCTATCAATTGTGCAGGCATTGGACCCGCCGAACGTGTTTTGGGTAGAAATGGCGTACATTCCTTAGCTAATTTCACCAAAGTCATAACCATTAATTTGATTGGCAGTTTCAATGTCATTCGTCTGGCATCCGCTGTTATGCAAAATAATGTGCTAACTACTGAGGGGGGTAATGATGGTGAAAGAGGTGTAATAATTTCAACCGCATCGGTAGCCGCTTATGATGGTCAAATCGGGCAAGCGGCTTATTCGGCTTCAAAAGGCGGCATTGTGGGGATGAATTTACCCATTGCGAGAGAATTAGCGCGGGTAGGTATTCGCTCAATGGTGGTCGCCCCGGGCATTTTTGAAACACCTTTATTGATGGGCATGAGCGATGAAGTGCGGTTATCACTTGGTCAACAAGTACCGTTTCCATCTCGCTTGGGTAAGCCTGAGGAATATGCGTTTTTAGCCAAACATATCATTGAAAATGTGATGTTGAATGGGGAAGTAATTCGGTTAGATGGGGGAATAAGGATGGCTCCAAAGTAGTTTTAAAGTCTGTTTTAGTTAAAAACTTATACCTTTGTAATTCTACTTTGGCACTTTAAAATAACCCGAGCGACCCCCTGCCCCTGAAGGGGAGTACATTGCGAAGTAAATTACAGTTTTGAGCTTTTTCATAATAATACGGGAAAAAGACCCAAATTAAAATTTACTTCGCAATGTACTCCCCTTCAGGGGTAGGGGGTTGCTCGGGCTTTTATAGACTGCCAAAGTAGAAGTAAGTAGCTTATTTTTAAAAGCATATTCATAATGAAAGAATTTAACGTAACAGGCTTATGTTCAGCAGCTAAACATTATATGGCTGATGATTCGGTAAAACTTCAACAGTCGTTTGAGATGGTGGAGAAGGGTCGGTATTTTACCATCAATCGTCCGCGTCAATTTGGCAAAACGACAATGCTTTATCGTCTGGCAGATAAGTTACGAAAAACGAGTGACTACATTGTATTAAATACCAGTTTTGAGGGGATTGGAGATGATATATTTTTAGATGAAAAAGTCTTTTCTCCGGGACTTATAAACCAATGGGCAAAGTATGCCTCTGTTTATGCGCCAGCGTGGACAGAATGGTTACTTGAGGCAGCTCCTAAAACACATAATTTAAGTACCGTTTCCAACCTTATAACGGAGATGGTAAACAGAACAGATAAGAAAGTGGTGCTGATGATAGATGAAGTGGATAAGAGCAGCAATAATCAGTTATTTGTCAGTTTTCTCGCTATGTTACGCAGCAAATACTTAGATATGGATTTTTTCAAAACCTTCCATTCCGTTGTATTAGCGGGCGTACATGATGTCAAATCTTTGAAACTCAAACTGCGTCCCGATGCAGAACAAAAATTCAATTCTCCGTGGAATATTGCTACTGCGTTTGAAGTAGATATGCACTTTCATCCCTTTGAAATTGAGCCAATGCTAAAAGAATATATGCGTGAAACATCTGTTAAAATGGATACCCAACAAATGGCAGAACAGTTGTTTTATTACACATCGGGCTATCCTTACCTTGTCAGTAAATTGTGTAAAACCATTGATGAAAAATTATTACCTCAAAAAACAGAAAAAACATGGACAGAAGAAGACCTTACCAAAGCTGTTCAAATGTTGATGCAAGAAAAAGACAACGTCAATTTTGATAGCCTTCTGAACAACCTTGAACACAACCCTGACTTATACGATTTTGTTTCTCGCATAATCTTTGACAATATTGAAATTGATTTTCAATCCAAAGTGCCTGTTGTCAGTCTGGGCATTTTATATGGCATTTTTGCGCCAAATGAAAAGGGAAAAATAGCCATTCACAATAGAATTTATCGTGAATATATAGCCAATTATATGGTTATCAAATTGCAAACGCAACCTCGTAATTACGATTTAAGCCAATTTAATTTCAGAGGGCAATTCGTTCGTGC
>JAYUQN010000243.1:0-2048 GCA_043756725.1 Saprospiraceae bacterium | reverse complement strand
CAAGCGCACATTTAGGAAATTTTAAAAATTTCCTAAATGTTGATAATCAATAAGTTATAACTTCTTGTACCACAAAGTAGATAATTCCGTTATAAAATAAGAAACAGCATCGGGTACCCTTGAATCTATTTGCCAGAATGAAGAACAGAACAGCATTAAGAAAATCTATTTAGCTGCTTTTAAGAAAATTGGGTTGAAAAAGAAATAAGGGAGACCCCCTCAGTATTTTTTCTACAAAATACCATTTTTTAGAACCTGATTTGTTACCTTTCGCTGTTTAATAAGAAAATCTATTTTTTCACATTTAAAAAAAATTCAATTATGAAACATGCAATAAGTTGGTTTGAAATTCCAACCACCGACATTGACCGCGCTCAAAAATTTTATGAAACCATTTTTGATATCACAATGGTTAAAATGGATGTCTCAAATCTGAAAATGCGGGCGTTTCCGCTTGATAATCCGATGGAAGGCGTTGGCGGTACTATTGTCTATTCCGATTTTCATGTTCCATCTGCTAATGATGGTCCGCTTATTTATTTAGATGCCAATCCTGATGTTCAGATAGTGTTGGGTAAGGTAGAAGCGGCAGGTGGAAAAGTGATTGTGCCCAAAACTGAAATCTCGGAAGAATACGGTTTTATGGGCGTATTCATTGATACGGAAGGAAATCGGATTGCGCTTCATTCTGTTCCTTTGAAATATTTATAATAAAATAATGGAATTATCTACTTCGTGGTACAAGAAGTTATAACTTATTGATTATCAACATTTAGGAAATTTTAAAAATTTCCTAAATGCGCGCTTGTACCACAAAGTAGATAATTCCGTAAAATAATAAACCATGAATCGCGGAAATTTTATCCAACTATATTTATCTAATATATAGAAAATCCGACACACATGATTGAGAATTTGCAAGCCGCAACAGGCATATTTCCCGATGCGGCGTTTCGATTAAAAATGAGTTAATATTTTGATTCTATTTAAAGTTCTTTTTATGAGAAAACCTTATTTCCCAATCATCAGCGTATCTCTATCCGCTACAACTGTTGTAAAAATGCCTATACCGCCTTTTATATTAGAAAAAATAGCAGAAGGTGGGTCGAATGGGCTTTGGTTTGCATCTTCGGCATCGTCTGAACTATTGATAAAATCATAATACTCTTTTGTCAAATGATAGACTGTTGCTATGACAGTGTCGCCCCTTTTAAAGTCAAATCTTGAACCGATTGTTATTAGGTTGTTGGTGGCAGTTAGGTCGGTGAGCCATCGTCTTGAGGCAGGTCTTTTGCGGGTATCGCCTTTGTGTAAAAAGACGCGATAATAGTTTTTTTCATTCGGATTGTCTTGGATAGAGGTCAAAACGGACGCTATTGTATCCGATTTGTTCCACAACAAGCGCAAAGAGTCAATCGGCGCAATAGGCAATAAGGTCGTGGTTGCCCGCACTTCTCGCCCTTTTTTATCTTTGATGTACATATTAAACACCGTTCCGACTTGACTTGGGGCGAGTTTATTTGAAAAATAGTTGTACAAACGGTTACTGTCTTGCAAAAAACCGTTCCGCAGCGTATCTGAAATGCCGTTATAGCTGATGACCACCAAAGCATCATTGATAATCGGCAAACGAGCTGAATCAAAATAGCTGACGCTTTCCGTCAAGGTCATGCGGAAGGGTTTCCCCGCTTCAATATACCACTCGATAGATAGTTGTGGTGTGTATTCAGGCAATGCTATTTCTATCACTTTTTCTAAATCGCAACTTGTCAAAAAAGCGATTAACAGGAATAGACTTATGATTAAATTTTTCATTTTCATTTTTTTTTAAAACTTAAAATTCCACGTCAAAGCGGGTAAAACAGGAAATAACGACACTTGTTTTGCCCTAAAACTCTGTGGCAAACCCCTATCATTTTTAACTTCTTCATAATAAATAAAATAGGGATTGCGCCTATTCGTGGCATTATAAAAACTCAAAGTGAGGTCATTATCCCGCCCTTTGCGCTGCCATTTATAAATGATATTAAAATCCAAACGCTGATAGG
>JAYUQN010000242.1:0-2052 GCA_043756725.1 Saprospiraceae bacterium | reverse complement strand
AAAAAATACATCCAAAGGTAGAACCCTCAATTTTGTGGCTCAAGAAATTGGGCGCGAAATCAATACGCTTGGCTCAAAAGCCTATTCGTCTGATATTCAGCACCTTGTCGTTCAGATGAAAGATGAATTGGAAAAAATGAAAGAGCAAGTTGCTAATCTTGTCTAAAGTAATGATGAACGATGAATGATAAATGATGAATTTTGCCCCCTCACTATTTCTCAAAATAGTGAGGGGGCAAAATTTATCATTCATCGTTCATCATTTATCATTCATCGTTCATCATTCATCATTATTTTTGTTAATTATGAATAAGTTAATCATCGTGACAGCCCCATCGGGGGCAGGGAAAACAACCCTTGTGCATCACCTTCTACAGACTTTTGATAGTTTGGCATTTTCTGTGTCCGCTACCAATCGGGCAAAGCGGATGTATGAAACCAATGGCGTGGACTATTATTTTCTCTCGTCAAACGATATTACACGCCTTATTAACGAGGGGGCATTTTTGGAATACGAAGAAGTGTATGACGGGCAATATTATGGGACTTTGAAAAAAGAGGTAGAAAGGCTTTGGGCAATGGGCAAATGTATCGTCTTTGATGTAGATGTAAAAGGAGCTTTGAATATTCAAAAAGCATATCTGAAAGAGTCTCTTTCTATTTTTATTAAACCGCCTTCAAAAGACATTCTTTTAGAACGTTTAAAAAATAGAAAAACAGAAACGCCTGAAAGTTTACAAAAACGCATTACCCGCGCTACCGAAGAATTAACGTTTGAAAACCGTTTTGACAAAGTTATTGTCAATGATGTTTTAGAAATAGCTTTGAAAGAGGCTGAAAAAATTACGCGCACTTTTTTAAAAAAGAAAGACTTATCTTCTATCGCTGGATAGCTAAGTTTAAACCAAATTTGTTTAACTTTGTTGAATAGTAATATTAATATAAATGCAGCAATTTTGGAAACAATAGTTACGAATGGCATTAAGGTTAGCGTTGAAACCTCTTATAAGGACGAATATAGCCGTCCTTTAGAAAACAAATATGTCTTCGCTTATCGCATCACTATCGAAAATGTGAGTGATTGCACTGTGCAACTTATGCGTCGTCATTGGCATATTGTGGATTCAAATGGGTTGATACGAGAAGTGGAAGGTGAAGGTGTTATTGGCATTCAACCTGTCTTGTCTCCCGGCGATAGACATCAATACGTCTCTTGGTCGCATCTTTTCACCGAAATTGGTAAAATGCACGGCTATTACCTTTTTGAAAGACCTATTGATAATACATCTTTCAAAGCCTCAATACCCGAATTTCAATTAATGACTCCTTGTAAAATGAACTAAAAATTCCAATAGGTAATGAGTAATCTGTAATAGGTAATTAGCAATATTACCCATTACTTATGACCTATTACCCATTAATATAGATATGGCTAAATATTCCACCCTTTCCGAAATTCAAACTGATATCCGTAACGATAAAACCAGTGTTTTGCAAGTTGTAGAATACTATCTTGGTCGTATCGAAGCCACACAACATTTGAACGCCTACATAGAAGTTTTCACAGAAGAAGCGGTGAAAAGAGCTATCGAATTGGATAAAAAATACCGTCATCATCCCCATTCAGTTGGGCGATTGTTTGGCGCTGTTATCAGTCTTAAAGATGTTATCTGTTATAAAGACCATGAAGTAACCGCAGCATCTCAAATACTGAGGGGGTTTAAATCGGTCTTTTCTGCAACCGCTGTTGAGCGTCTTTTAGCCGAAGACGCTCTTATTATTGGGCGTACCAATTGCGACCAATTTGCTATGGGCAGCGATAACAGCAATAGTATATATGGTGTCGTTAAAAATGCCGCTGATGAAACACGCGTAGCAGGCGGGTCGTCAGGCGGGGCGGCTGTTTCAGTACAAGCCGATACCTGTTTGGTGGCTTTGGGTTCAGATACGGGTGGGTCGGTGCGGCAACCTGCGGCTTGGTGTGGTGTTATCGGTTTTAAACCCACTTATGGACGTATTTCAAGGCATGGCTTATTGGCTTATGGTTCGAGC
>JAYUQN010000241.1:0-2052 GCA_043756725.1 Saprospiraceae bacterium | reverse complement strand
CTTTTTCAGATAAAATATGAATATTAGTATTTAATTTGCAGCTTGTTTTTTAACAGCTAAAATTGATATTCCCACAAGTTTTAATATGAAAGAAGAACTATTATTAATTGAAAATTATAAAGAAATGCACAAATTACTGGCTATTTTAAAGAAGCCTCGTGTTTTGAAGGCTATTGATTTGCTCCAAAGTAAGCCCGATTTTTCGATAAACTTAACGGGAATTGCTATCCTTCCAGGTTCGTCAAAAGGTGTAAATTTTTTTTATTTGTAATTTAGACCCCCCTCAGTAATCTAAAAAAAAATCTAAAAAATGGAAAATAACCTATCCCCTTCCCGATTATATCGGGATGTGCCATTTGAGGGCATAGAAATCAGAAAAATATGGCACGAAGAACAATGGTTTTTCTCTATCGTGGATGTCATTGAAATTTTGACGGACAGCAAAGACCCGTCAGACTATTGGACAACCTTGAAACGGCGAGAAAATCAACTTCCGTCAATTTGTCGGAAGTTCAAATTCCTTGCCCTCGATGGCAAAATGCGCCCCACCGATTGCGCCAATACGGAGGGGGTGCTGCGCTTGATTATGTCCGTCCCTTCGCCCAAAGCAGAACCGTTCAAACTGTGGCTTGCCAACTTAGGTAAACGGGAAATAGACGAAACCGAGAATCCCGAATTGGGGTTCGAGCGGATGCGCGAACTTTACAAAGCCAAAGGCTATACCGATGAATGGATAACCAATCGAATCAAAACCATTGACACTCGCAAAGAACTCACCGATGAATGGAAAAATAGAGGTGTTCAAGAAGGACAAGAGTACGCTATTTTGACCGCCACCATCGCCAAAGGCACGTTTAGCTTAACGCCTTCGGAGCATAAACAACACAAAGGATTAACCAAACCTTCCCAAAACCTACGTGACCACATGACCCCCATTGAGTTGATTCTAACAGCCTTAGGCGAAGAAGTGACCCGCATGGTTGTCGTTGAAAAAGACGCACAAGGTTTTTTAGATAATCACGAAGCGGCGGTGAAAGGTGGAGAAGCGGGGGGGATTGCCTTGAAAAATGTGGAAAGGATTACGGGTAAAAAAGTCGTGTCTGCCACCAATTTTTTAGAGGGTGGTGGCAACGATGAAACGCCTACCCTTGCATAGCATGACATAGCATGAGGTATTTTACAAAAAACATGAGTCATACCGAATTTTCTAACAAATGACTAACACCGTCATTTATGGCGGTGGCAGAGTGCCAGAAACTAAAAAGGCTTTAGCCGCTCATCTCATTTTGAGAAAAAAGTGCACGGCTAAAGCCTAAAAAATGTTTATTCATCGTGTCACCGCCATAAATGACGGTGTTAGTCATTTGTTATAAAATTCGGTATGACTCATGTTTTTCATAAAATACTGAGGGGGTTAAAAATGATCAAACCGCAATTTCCCTCGCTCATTCACAGCCTTTTGTCTTTGTACTTCCATCTCTAAACGCTATCATTTCAACCACCCCTGTTTTTTATACCACTCAATCGTTTCAGCCATGCCCGAAAACAAGTCATACTGAGGGGTGAATTTTAAATCTTTAAACGTTTCAGACACATCACACACCCAACTTTCAGCCGCCAACTCACTCAATTTATCTCGATTTAGGATAGTAGGCATTTTGCGCCAATCTCCTATTTTTTCTAAAACAAAAGCGGCTATGCTGACAATGCCCATCGGTATGTTTATTTTAACTGTATTTTTACCCAAAACTTGGCTAATTGCCTTGCTTAAATCGGCATTGGAATAGATTTTACCACATCCGACCTTTGGGCAGAGATTTGGTGACAAAAATTCCCTTCAAAATAGTCCTTACAAATAGGGATTTTAAATTGGAAGTTCAAGTTTTATATAGATTTTAAACGTTTTTAGTTGTAAAGAAAGTAGAAGCCGACCTTGCAGGGGTTGGCTTTTTTTCTTTTTCAGATAAAATATGAATATTAGTATTTAATTTGCAGCTTGTTTTTTAACAGCTAAAATTGATATTCCCACAAGTTTTAATATGAAAGAAGAAC
>JAYUQN010000240.1:0-2053 GCA_043756725.1 Saprospiraceae bacterium | reverse complement strand
AAATAAAAAGTATGTTGGCAGAAGGCATGGTCTCTTTCGACCGCCTAAGTGAATCCTTTGAATTAGAGCCCAATCGCCTACGGGCAAGGGGCACTCGCACAGGCAAAATGTATAAAATGGGCGATTCTGTCAGAGTAAAAATATTGGGCGCCGATTTAGAGAAAAAGCAAATTGATATGATGCTTGTATAATGATGAGTTATGAATGATAAATGATGAATTGTGTACATATTCATAATTCATCATTATACAAAGAGTTTTCCACAACATGTTAGTATGTTTTTAAAACAAATTGGTATCCTTTTTATAGTTTTGAGCCACAAATTACACGAATTACACAAATTGGGATTTTGACATCTATATTTGTGTAATTCTTTAATTTTGTAGCTACTCTTTTAATAATATTAAACTGTATCAGACTATGAAATTCAGTCTTTCATCATCAGATTTATTGAAACAACTCCAGATTGCTGCGGGTGCTATTGGTTCAAACCCCGTTTTGCCGATACTTGAAGATTTTTTGTTCACGATAAAAAGCAATGTCTTGACGATTGCTGCCACCGACCTTGAAACGTCTATCACAACGGAGATAGAAATTTTGAGTGATTCAGATGGTTCAATTGCCGTGCCTGCAAAAATTTTATTGGATACGCTAAAGGCTCTACCCACACAGCCTATCACTTTTAGCGTCAATGAAGAAAATTTTGCCATTGAAATTACTTCTGCTTATGGTAAATACAAATTGGCAGGTGAAAATGGAACAGATTATCCGTCTATTCCTTCGGCTGAGGATGCGGTGAAAATGACGATTCCTGCGGCAACGCTTTCACAAGGCATCAATAAAACGATATTTGCCACCAGCAATGATGAACTGCGTCCCGCTATGACAGGCGTGTATTTTCAAATTGATGAAAATAAATTGACTTTCGTAGCAACAGATGCGCATAAATTGGTGCGTTATTCTTTCACCGATGTGAAAAGTGAAACCGCTACGCATTTCATAGTGCCTAAAAAAGCCTTAAATTTGTTGAAAAATGCTTTGCCTCAAAATGATGAAGTGCATATTTCATACAACAAATCCAATGCGTTTTTTAGCTTTGGCAGCGTCAATATGGTATGCCGTTTGATTGATGCGCGTTACCCCGATTATAATGCCGTCATACCCATTGACAATCCTAATAAATTTATTGTCAATCGCAACGAGTTTCAAAATTCGATGAAACGGATTGCCATTTATGCCAATAAAACCACTAATCAAGTCATTTTGAATATCACAGATGGCAGTTTGACCATTTCTGCGCAAGACCTTGATTTTTCAAACGAAGCAACAGAGCAATTGACGTGCACTTTTGATGGTGAACCTTTGACTATTGGTTTCAACGCCAAGTTTTTAGTTGAAATGCTTGGCGTTATGGAAGGCGATGAAATACGGATGGAACTCTCAACGCCCAGTCGTGCAGGTATTTTACGCCCTATTGAAGAAGCGGATGGTCAAGATATTTTGATGTTGGTGATGCCTGTTATGTTGTCGAATTGAAAATAGACTTAGCGGGCTATCTATAAAGACTACTAAAATCGCCTAAGAAAAGACTTTTAATAAATTTTATTGGGTATCCCCCTCAGTAAAAAGCCTTCGCAGACAATGCGAAGGCTTTTTTATTGATATTAAATGGGCATATTTAACCTCTACTAAATTATGGGTATTTTTTTCAAAACATAAATATTAACAATAATTTCTCGATTTCTTTGTTTGGCATATAAAATATTATTTCTATGTTTGTCGCACATTACGTATAAACATTAGACAAACATGATGACTCTCCTCGGTTTAATTCGCCAATTCGCCAATTCGCCAATTCGCCAATTTAATAATTGGCAAAAGTACATATATTTTTTTGATTCTTCTTAACTGAAGGGTGATTTTAGCACCCCCTCAGTATTAATGCGTTTTTTTTTAACTCAATTTCATTAACCACTAAACATTCACTTTTTTTAACAATGAATACAATACAAATTCTAAAATCACTAACTGAAATAGCTTCTGAATATGGCTT
>JAYUQN010000239.1:0-2054 GCA_043756725.1 Saprospiraceae bacterium | reverse complement strand
TTGCTATCTTTGAATTTTGTGAACGCAAATACAAATATGGCGTCGTCAGAGATTTAGTGGGTCATGGTCTTGGAAAAGCATTGCACGAAGACCCTGATATACCTAATCACGGCAAACGTGGCAATGGTGTTTTACTGAAACATGGATTAGTGATAGCTATCGAACCCATGATAAATATGGGAACTAAAGAAGTATCAGGCACAGGAGATGGTTGGACAATCGTTACTTCTGACAGAAAACCTTCCGCACATTTTGAACACACTATCGCTATCCGCAAAGGGCAAAAAGCCGATATTCTTTCAGACCACTCTTTTGTAGAGCTTGCTGTAAAGAATAATTCAAATCTCTTGGAAATCTCAATAATAAAGTAGATATTTGCGCTTCAATTTTTAAAGGTACTCCGATATTTTGGTGTTGAGATATTGATTTCATTTCAAGTTATTGATTTTCAATTGTTTATGATTTCAGAATATCTTTTTATCTAAATATTACAATTTTAAAAATATTGCATGGCAAGAAGTGATTTAATTAAACAAGACGGTATTGTTCAAGAAGCCCTATCGAATGCGAATTTCAGAGTGCGCCTCGAAAACGACCACGTTATTCTGGCGAATATTTCGGGTAAAATGCGTATGAACTATATCCGAATTCTACCCGGTGATAAAGTAGCCGTGGAAATGTCGCCTTACGATTTATCAAGAGGAAGAATAATTTATCGCTATAAATAAAAATGTATTGTTGAATTGCTGTATTGTTGAATTGTTTTTATAAAAACAATACAACAATTTAGTGAGATAACAATACAACAATTAAACAATATAACAATTTAATAAGATGAAAGTCAGACCATCCATTAAAAAACGTTCTGCCGATTGCAAGATTGTACGTCGCAAAGGCAAGTTGTATGTTATCAACAAAAAGAACCCTAAGTATAAACAACGTCAAGGTTAATATAATTAGAGGTTGTGAGATTAGAGGCTTGTGGATTTAATCCCTAAACCCCTAAACTCAAAGCCTCATAATAACAAAATTATAAAAATGGCTCGTATTGCAGGTATTGATTTACCCAGAAATAAGCGTGGTGTTATTGGTCTCACGTATATTTACGGTGTAGGAAGCTCTTCCGCTAAGGAAATTTTGCTTAAAGCAGGTGTTAGCGAAGATAAAAAAGTCAGCGATTGGGATGATGACAACATCAAAACCATCTCTCGTATTGTTAATGATGAATACAAAGTAGAGGGTGAATTGCGCTCTGAGGTTCAGTTGAGCATCAAGCGTTTGATGGATATTGTTTGCTATCGTGGTTTGCGTCACCGTAAAGGCTTGCCCGTTCGTGGTCAACGCACTCGTACCAACGCCCGTACACGTAAGGGTCGTCGTAAAACAGTTGCTAACAAGAAGAAAGTAACTAAATAACAGATTCCGATTCTGTATCGGAATGATTAATTTCACTTAACCGTTCAAAGATTACCCCCTCAGTAAAATGAGGTTTTCGAGGGTTAAAACTGGAACAAAAGTTAATAATTTCAATGGCAAAGGCAGCTAAGAAAGTCGTCAAGAAAAGAGTAGTGCAGATAACGCCTGAAGGCAGCGCGTTTATCCAAGCCAGTTTCAACAACATCATCGTGTCTATGGCTAACAAGCAAGGACAAGTGATTTCATGGGGTACAGCTGGTAAAGCAGGTTTTAGAGGGTCAAAGAAAAACACACCTTATGCAGCGCAAGTAGCTGCTACCGATGCAGCCAAAGTTGCTTTCGATGCAGGTATGCGTTTCTGCGAAGTGTATGTGAAAGGTCCCGGTTCAGGTCGTGAATCCGCTATCAGAGCGATTGATGCGGCAGGTGTAAAAGTGACTATTATTCATGACATGACGCCGATGCCACACAATGGCTGCCGTCCTCCTAAAAAACGTCGTGTATAATCATACGTAACACGGACTTAAGTCCGTAAGACATAAAAATATTCGTCAGATTATCATTTTAATAAGATTATAAACAATGGCAAGATATACGGGTCCAACATCCAAAAAAGCAAGAGCTTTTGGTGAGGCAAT
>JAYUQN010000238.1:0-5264 GCA_043756725.1 Saprospiraceae bacterium | reverse complement strand
ATTCGTTGCTGTAATTTTTCGTGTGCAAATGTAGAGACGTTGCAGTGCAACGTCTCTACGTGGTTCATTTTAACAAGGTTATTGAAAAAAATGCCCTAATGCACACAAAAAATTACAGCAACAATAAATTTAAACTTGCGCAGAAGCCGTCATTTCTGCTATCATCTCTTTCACCAAATCTGTTGTCAATGATTTTGGACGCTCCAAAGGGAAACCCAAAGCACGTGACCAACACAAGGCTGCCAACACCCCCAACGACCGTGAAACCCCAAAAAGAACGGTATAAAAACCATACTCTTTCATGCCATAATGCACCAACAAGGCGCCAGAATGGGCATCCACATTGGGCCACGGGTTTTTCACTTTACCCAAGCTTTGAAGAATAGGCGGAACTGTTTCAAAAATATTCCATACAATCTTCACAATATCATCGTCTTTACAATACCTCTCGCCAAAAGTTTTTTGCGCTGTGAAACGAGGGTCAGGTTGGCGCAAAACGGCATGACCATATCCCGGTACAACACGCCCTTCTGATAAGGTTTTACGTACATATTCTCCTATTTGGTCGCTTGTCGGTTTAGTTGTACCTAATTCGTCAACCATATCAAAAATCCACTTTATCACTTCTTGATTTGCCAAACCGTGCAAGGGTCCTGCCAAAGCATTCATAGCAGCCGCGAAAGACAGATATGGGTCACTCAAAGTAGAAGCCACAAGATGAGTCGTATGAGCCGAAGCATTGCCACCTTCGTGGTCAGCGTGAATGGTCATATAAAGGCGCATCAAATTTTTGAAATCATAGTTCTCATAACCCAGCATGTGTGCAAAACTTGCAGCCCAATCCAAACGGTCATTGGGTTCAATGCGTTGTCCATCTTTATATTTTCGGCGATAAATATAAGCCGCTACGGAAGGTAAATTGGCAATCAAATTCATAGAATCCTCATAAGCAGCATCCCAATATTCCGATTTAGGCATACCTTCATCATAACGTTTTGCGAAAATACTTTCCGATTGCATAGCCATAATGCCGATGGTGAAAAGAGTCATAGCATGTGTTTCTTTGGGCAAAGCGTCAATAGTAGCAAAGACATGAGCAGGAATATTGCGGCGGCGTTCCCACTCGTTTGTCAGCCAAAGAGCTTCTTCTTCGGTAGGGATTTCATCGGTTAGCATAAGCCAAAATAAACCTTCGGGTAGAGGTTCTTTGCCTCGCCCTGTGGGTAGTTTGTCTTGCAATTCAGGAATTGTGAAACCTCTGAAACGGATGCCTTCTTGCGCATCCAAAAGAGACGTTTCCCAAATCATGCTTTTTATATCGCGCATGCCGCCATAAGCCTGGCTCAAAGTCACTTGGTCAATGACTTTGTTGCCGTGTTCTTTCAGCATACTTTTCACTTCCGCACCTAATGCGTTTGCCTTTTCTTTGAATTTTGACTTTAACGGATCCATAAGATTTGTCTATACTGAGGGGGGTATCCCTGCAATTTTTAGAAATAAAATAAGTAAAATTTAGACTTTTATAATATTGCGCAAATATAGGAAATATATAGAAAACTATATTTGTTTTTCTGAATATTAAAAATCTGTTTCCGCTAATTTTTTTTCTATTTCGGCTTCTGAAATGCCTTGTTTTTTCATCCCCCCAACAATTTCATCGTATTTATTAGATTTTTCTATTTGCTGTTGCTTAAAAATAGCGAGCTGTTGTTCATCTAATAAAGCCATCAAAGCATTATCAGCCGTTTCAAAAGTAGAAAGTCTTTTGGCAATGTATTTTTTCACATCTTTGGATTTTACACTTTCCAATTTAGTTAAAGCTTCATACTTAGAATCTTGGATGTGTTTCACCTCCTCCGCTTGTTCGGCGGACAGATGATAGGTTTTTACCAGCTCTGTTGTCGCTTTTTGAGCGGCTGTAAGTGGTTTATTCGCATTTTCAGCAAGGTTTTGACCAAAGCTGAACAGCGATGAGGATAATGTTACTATAATCAGAAATGCTTTTTTCATCAGAAATTAGAATTTTTTAAACAGTGAAATATGCTGCAATTTAAGGTTTTAAGTTAAAAATAAAGATATTTTGAGCTTAGTTTTTCATAACTTTAACAGAACGGCTTATTTTCCCTTCGGCTTCAATTTGAATAAAATATAAGCCTGTTGGCAACGATTCGCCCACTGAAATAACCCCCTCAGTATATTTTACTGTTTTACGTTCTAAAACCTGCCCTACTAAATTAATTACTTTCACTTCAGCCGTTTTAATATTTTTATCTAACTGAAATTCAATATTTACAGTTGAAGAAAAAGGATTGGGAAAGGCTTTAATTTGCCAATTTTCAACAACTGTTTGGGTGCTTGTCGGTTCTTGAATTCTAAAGGCATCAATCAAGGCTTCTACGATATGAGCAGGATTATCATCCGAAGCATTAAAATAAACACGCATGTTATTGGTGAAAGGTAAAATGCCTTTGAGGGCAACAGAAGCACCTCGCCAAGTACTCAAAGATTCTGAAATAGTGAATATCAAACTATCTTTCAAACCATTTGTCAGATACACGCGCAATTTGTCATTGGGCGTTGGTGCACCAACAGCGGTATCAACAGGATTGACAAACCAATAAGAAAAGGTAAGAATGGGGTTTTGGTAATCCGTTAAACTGATAATAGGAGAGGTCAAAATGGTTGGAGCATCTACATCTGTATTGCTCGCTGCACCGCCACCAATGCCTGTTACGAAACATTTATCACCCAAATCATTAGGCATATCTGCATTGGGTGTTACGATTGTTGTACCAAAAGTGGTTTGAATCGGCACGCCCCGTTCCCATCGTCCCTGCCTATTAGTTGCCGCCGCTCCACTAATCTCCCACGGAAAATCGCCCCAAAAATCGTCTTGGTAGCCTTTGTCAAGACGAAAAAGATGATTCGTTACTAAGCCGTTTATAGTAACGGTTTGAGCCTTGTGTAAATAACCCCAAGCACCAATAAACACTGTATAAGTGCCCGGTAGAACATTATACAAGTAAAACTGTCCATTATTTGCCGCTTCTATGTTGTATTCATTTTCCAAGTTTTTAAGCAGTATTTTAGCTTTTCCAATACCTCCTCCTGTGGCATTAGCTACAACATTACCGCTTTGAGCAAAGCCACGAGGAACTAACTCTATGTTTTGAATAAATATTTCACCCGTTTTCAAATTAGCAGTTATTGTTTTATCATAGTAAAATTGTTTTGAATAAGTAACAGTGGGTTGTCCCGGTGTCACTTGCCCTGTTGCATAATTACCTGAAATGCTTGTTTCTGCTCTCTTATCAGGGTCGTTGGAATTTATTTTTACGCGTACACCTGCTAATTTTTCACGACTTATGGAGTCAATAACTTCCCCTTCAATATAACAAGCTCGTTTATACTGAGGGGTCAAAACAAATAAGCCTGCTTCAATATTAGAGACAATTAAATTGCCCGAAGGCAAGTAGGGATAAACGCCCCAAGTGCCATTGAAACTTGCGCCAGAACCATTATATGTATCATATTGCCCTACTTGAACAAGATTGCGTGGGCGGTTTGCATCCGTAATTGTCACGCCCTCCGTGTACCATGATGTAATGGCATAATCTTTTTTAATATACGTATTGTGAACAATAGCATTTTGCCCCGACACTGTGCGTATTTTATCTAAAAGTCTGATATTTGAAAGGCTTGAAATATCATAAGACGCTAAATAAGCCCCCGCTCTTTCATCGGTCGTAAATAGGGTTTTATGGTCGTCTGAAAGCCACGTATTGTGGGTAAAAGTATTAGGCGTTGTTTGAGTACCCAATATTATAGGATTATTTTTATCCTTAAAATCGATTATGGAAAAATAGCCATTAAAGATATGCCCACCATACAAAGTATCGTTTTCAACAATACCATCGTGAATATAACTTTTATTGAAAAATCCGACAAATTTTGGATTCCACGGATCGGTTTTTATATTCAAAACAACTGCCCCTTGTACACTTATCGTATCATTACCCACTTTTACAAAGCTTGTGCCCCCATAAAGATACACGAATCCTTTAGCCGTATCCACGTGCAAGGCGTGTACTTTAACAATCTCCAACAAGTCTCCATCTCCTTTATAATTTTTAACAGCTACATTAGAATCTGGCAAAGATGACAGATTAATGATTTGCAAACCTTGTCCGCTACCCTCAGTCGTGATATAGGCATAATCGCGGTAACTTTTTATTTCACGCCAAAGACTTTGAACAGCTTCAATTTGCTTAATTAATTTTGGTGCATCAGGATTAGTCACATCAACTATAGCTGAGCCTCTTGTTGTTCCTATAAGGGCATATTCCCGATTTTTAGCCGCATAGCCCCATATATTGGCATATTCTATGGTTGAATCTGGCAACCTTAAATGTGACCGCAATGTAATATTTTGAGCAGGCGATATTTGGGCGATACCTTTTATGTAAAAAACAATAAAAAGTAAAGTTAATGGGAGGAGTTGTCTTATCATCTTATCTGTTTTTAATTTTAATAAAAGTAGTGTGCTATTTCGACACTGTTTATCAGTAAAAAGCAGTGCTTAAATACTGTACAATGTTATCACGTACCCCCCTCAGTATTTTATACTTTTGACAGGTAAAAGTTGTGTCATAAAACGTTTGTAGCGGCGATTTCAATTGCGCAAGCGTTAACTGCGCTGAACCACCGCAATTGTAATGCGGCTAATACATATCAACTTGTCTTTTTCATCTCTAATTTCAATATTCCATACATGAATCGTTCTACCCACTCTTATTGGGCGAACAGTCCCAAACACCACCGTCCCTTCACGTGCTGAACTTAAATGATTCGCATTGATTTCAACGCCCACAGGTTGATATTTGGACAAATCAATGCAGAGAGTGGAGGCTATACTGCCCAATGTTTCAGCCAATAAAACAGAGGCTCCACCATGCAAAACTCTAAAAGGTTGGACAGTACGACTATCAACAGGCATCCGAGCGATAAGATAATCGTCCCCTATTTCATCAAAAACAATTCCTAACGATTCTGTTGCTGTGTTTTTACTGAACCCATTAATAACGTCAAGTGTCAATTGATTTTTCCAAATCATATTTTAGTTTGTTTTAGTGCATGGTTTTTAGGATATAGAAAATTTCAAAATTTTGTTGCTGTAATTTTTCGTGTGCAATTGTAGAGACGTTGCACTGCAACGTCTCTACGTGGTTCATTTTAACAAGGTTATTGTAAAAAAAATGCCCACT
>JAYUQN010000237.1:0-2056 GCA_043756725.1 Saprospiraceae bacterium | reverse complement strand
TTGAAATTTGTGACCACAAAACGCCCAACGGAACGTGAAATAGAAGATTTGTTGTATGCCAATATTTGCGTGAAACATTTGAAATCTAACGGGATTGCAATTGTGAAAAACCGCCAATTGATAACGATGGGCTGTGGACAAACGTCGCGTGTGGATGCGTTGCGTCATGCGATTGAAAAAGCCGAACATTTGGGTTTTGATATTAAAGGCGCTGTAATGGCTTCGGAAGCCTTTTTTCCTTTTCCCGATTGTGTTGAAATTGGGCATAAAGCGGGTATTACGGCAGTCATTCAACCGGGAGGCTCTGTGAAAGACCAAGATTCGATTAATTATTGCAATGAAAATGGCTTGGCGATGGTTATGACAGGTATTCGACATTTTTTACATTAATATTTAGTTTTACTTTGGCACTCTTCCCGAAGGGATTCCGATGGAAAAAAGACAAGAAGGTTTTTGATTTTGTTTTTATAAAAAAATGAAAATTTTTTATAAAAACAAAATCAAAAACCACCCCTATTTCGTGCCAAGCCTGAAAAACAAGTCTTAGGTTTGCAGAGTACCAAAGTAGAATTGGAACGACATTTAATCTATAAAAAACAAACAATATGGACAGTTTTCAAAGGTATATTCAAATGGCGATGGACTGGGCAGTTTTTTTTCTGCCTAAAGTTTTACTGGCTATCGTCCTGCTCTGGGTAGGTCTTCGTGTTATCAGTAAACTCAATTTATTGACAACTAAAGCACTAACAGCCCGCAATATAGATTCTACAATTCGCCCGTTTTTCGCTTCTCTGGTTGATGTGGGTATGCGATTTCTGCTTTTTATTGTCGTAGCAGGCATATTTGGCTTTGAAATCTCGTCCATTCTTGCCCTTATTGGAGCCTTGGCGTTTGCCATAGGCTTGGCTTTGCAAGGCAGTTTAGGGCATTTCGCCAGTGGTATTTTATTATTGGTTTTGAAACCGTATAAAGTCGGCGATGAAATTAAGATTGGCGATGCAGAAGGTTTTGTAGAAGAGATTCAAGTTTTTAATACCGTTCTTCGCACGCATGACAATAGGCTTATCACAGTTCCTAACGGTGTTGTAACGTCTGGAAATATCATCAATTTTTCAACATTGGGACAAAGACGGGTTGATATGGTTTTTCTGGCAGATGAACCCAATAACGTTGCGACAATAAAAAATGCCATTTTTAAAGCAGCAGAAGGTTGCCCTCTGATATTGAAAGACCCGCCGATGGAAGTATTTTTAGAATTATTTACGTGCGACGAATTGCATTTTGCAGTACGTCCGTGGTGTAAAAGCGAAGATTATTGGAAGGTTTGGGCATATATGCAGGAAGCGATTAAAAATGAATTTGACGACGCTAATTTGACGGGGAATGTGCATCATATACAAATTGTGCCAAGAGCAATGGATGACAAGCAAGATTTAGGGTAAGTTTTTTTAAATATTTTGATGGGTTTTGATTTTTTTGAAAAAAAATCAAAACCCCATCAAAATATTTAAAAAAACTTACCCTAAATCTGCACTTAAATTATTGTTTATTGAGCTTCCAATCATAATCCAAATAATCCAATTTAGCTTTTTCACTCAATTTTACGTCAGAATACTTGTTAATGAACGCTATTACTGAGGGGGCTGCTTTTTTAAAATCGCCTTCAAACCAAGTAAAAAGTTTTGATACTTGGGCTTTGTCAGAGGAAACAATTTTGTTTTTGGATTTGTCTTTCAAAAAATCTCTGGCTTGCGCATCCAATTGTTCATTCAGTTTCTCCGCTTTATATGCCTCATTTAAGAGTTTTGGGCAGCTCATGGAAGCACAATTGAGGGCAAAATGGACGCGTGGGTCGTTGAATTTTGGACGTACAATGCCATGTTCAATATTGTTCAAATTGTATGTTTGACCTTCAATTTTGATGAAATCTATCGTCCACGTATCGCTGATAAACGGCGTTCCTTTTTTAATATCTTTGATGCTCGCCACAGGATAATGATTGGTTATCAGCTTGATAGTGAACGCATTATAGGCATTGAGCCAATAAGCCAACTGC
>JAYUQN010000236.1:0-2056 GCA_043756725.1 Saprospiraceae bacterium | reverse complement strand
ATGAAGCAACGATTGGAATTCCGGGCAAATACACGACCGCTAATTTCCTTTGCAGCCTCGCCTTTCCAGAAGCCCAACATAAAATAGAACTGGTTTTTAATGAAATAGAAGACGCTATACTGAGGGGGTCTGTTGATGCGGGTGTTATCATCCATGAAAACCGTTTTACCTATCAAAACAAGGGTTTGGTGAAACTTTTGGACTTGGGGGAATATTGGGAAACGACTACTAAAATGCCCATTCCGTTGGGTGGCATTGTCGTTAGGCGAGATTTGCCAAAGGTGGTTCAAAAAAAAATTCAACGGGTTTTGCAACGCAGTGTACGATTTGCTTTTAAAAATCCAGAATCCAGTAAAAATTTTGTGGCGCAATATGCGCAAGAGATGGATGAAACCGTGCGACAACAGCACATAGATTTATACGTCAATCACTATACCGAAAGCTTGGGAAAGGTAGGAAAAGCCGCCGTTAAATATTTATTTAATACCGCATATCAAAAAAAAATCACCGCTTATTACACGTCTGATATTTTCGTCAAGTAAGGATTTTATAATTTTAAAATACCTATAATTAAAATATATCTTCATAAAGTGCTTAAAATCAAAAAAATATACAATTAATTTTTGTATTATGTAAAAAACATATTACCTTTACTCTTAAATTAAGAAAGCCAATTATATTTTTGGCATATTAATTGCTAAGTTTCGTGTGTAAGTTTTGGTTAAAGAATTGTAAAATTCGTTTTCGTGGATGCCCGGGACTTCCCGTCCGGGCATTTTTTTATTTTAGGGCGTTTTATAGAAAAAATGGGTAGAATGAGGTTATATCATTCTACCCATTTTTTATTGTCTTAGAGTTATAGGGCTTCACCCTATTATTTCACTTTTCACTTTTTGCTCTTCTCTATTTTGTTTCTTTGTCTAAACATCTTAAGAGATTTTGCAAGATGTCCATATAGTAAATTTCATAATCTTCATAGCCTGCACTCCAAGCCACTCTGAAAATATCCAATTCAGAATCTGTTAAAGATTTCACATCGCTGCCGCTTAATTGCAATTGCGCTCTGTAAACCGTTGTGTTATTATTAGTATCCACAACGCCAATATCGGTTTTTGAATTAGACAAACTAATAATGCGTCCATTCGCCAATTTGAAAACAAAAGGCGTTCCTTTATCCAAAAACCCGAAGGACTTTTGCGCCTCCTTGGTCAAAATTGTAAAAGACAAATTGATGTAATAAAATCCCCCTTGCACCCGACTCGCTATCACTTCACACGTGATGTATTCTTTATCTTTTGGCAGAGTGGCGCGCATAAAATCTTCGGTATGGCGAAAGAGAATTTGAGATGTCGTTTCACGCCTTTTACGTTGGGTAAAATTGTCTAAACCATCAAACGCCAAAACGCAATCGGGCGTCGGCGGATTGAGCGCAATATCCGTTTGAGGGCTGTATTTAGCCAACTGTTTAGCCACCACAGGCGGTGTTTTATTGCTCTTTTTAGGCTCTTTTTTGGCTTCTTTTTTAGGCTCTTTTTTCTGTTTTTTACCTTTTTTAGTAGGTTTCCCCCTTTCAATAGGTTCTGATTCAACTGTTTCACTTTGCGTCATTGTCTCAACAGGTTGTGTATTTTCAACAGCGACCACAGGCTCCGTATTGACAGGCGGAGGGGTTTCATTAGTCACAGAAGAAGTAATTTCACCTTCTAAAACACCTGATTTCTTTTCATAATCCATAATATATTTCAAGCGTTTTTTTTCAGGCGCTTTGATAATTTCCATCACTTCTGTGAGAAAACCATTCGCAGTGCGTCTGTCTTTTTGTGTTTCTGTTTCTTGTTTTCGCAAGAGTTTTATCTGTTTTTCAGCATTATCTCTCTCTTTTTTAGATATTTTACTATTTTCATCGGCATCCACAAAATCCTCTTCGGCACGGATGCGGCGGGTTTTGATATCGTCCAATTTTTCAGCCGCTTGACGGTCACGCTCTTGGGCAATCGTGAGCAACGAATAGGCTTTGCGCATAACAGTTTCAAACTGTTGGGCTTTGCCTGTTTGA
>JAYUQN010000235.1:0-2058 GCA_043756725.1 Saprospiraceae bacterium | reverse complement strand
TGACCAATCATGGGCCAGTAGGCTTTGATATGGTCAAAATTGTCGAGATAAATGCGTGAAACGGCGTAGTTTTTTAAATCTTCTACCGTTGTGCTTTCAGTGATATGCGACATTTCATTGTCTTTATTCCTAAATTTCAGAGGGATAAAAGTTTGAAAACCGCCTGTTTTGTCTTGCAATTGACGCAGTTTTTCCAAATGGTCAATGCGGTGTTCAAATTTTTCAATATGCCCATAAAGCATTGTGGCGTTTGAGCGCATACCCAAGTTGTGCCAAATTTCGTGCATGTCAAGCCATTGCTCGCCTGTACATTTATCGTGCGCAATGATTTTACGAATGTCGGGGTGAAAAATTTCAGCACCGCCGCCGGGTATAGAGTCCACGCCCGATTCTTTTATGCGCTGCATGCCTTCTTCATAACTCACTTTCGCTTTTTTGAAAATATAGTGATACTCCACAGGGGTTAGGGCTTTTATGTGCAACTCGGGGCGATGTGCTTTTATTTTACTAAAAAGTTCTTCATAAAAAGGCAAATCGTATTGCGGTAAAACGCCGCCGACGATATGGACTTCGGTGACGGGTTGCCCATCATATTTTTTCACAATATTGAGCATATCGTCCATCGTGTATTCCCAACTTTGGTTGCCTCGTTGTTTTATCAAACGGCTGTATGAGCAAAATTTGCAGGTATAGATGCACAAATTGGTTGGTTCGATGTGAAAATTGCGGTTAAAATAGGTGTTATCTCCATTTTTCTTTTCACGCACGAAGTTTGCGAGCGCGCCCAAGTAGCCAAGCGTTCCTTTTTCAAAGAGAAGCACACCCTCAATAAAATTGATGCGTTGACCGTTGTACACCTTTTCAGCGATGATGCGAAGGTCGCTGTCGAGGGATTTATCGTTTAAAATAATGCGGATGTCTGCTGTATTTTTCATTTTGAAATATTTGATTCTGACCAATAATACGTATTTCAACCACAGATGACACAGATTTAACAGATTTTTACTGATTAACGTGTTGACAATTTTTATTGTTCATTTGTAAAATTGTCAACATGTTAATCAGTAAAAATCTGTTAAATCTGTGTCATCTGTGGTTAGATTCTGTTTGAAATTTGATATGATTTAAGACTCGTTCATGAATTTTATGGACAATGAAATCGCTCCAAAGCGTCCAGTAAATATCGGGTTTTATTTTATTGACATACCAAGTTGTGCCTTCAAGGCGTGTATGTCCATTGTCTAATTTTATCAATTTAAATTGCCCTTTTTTAGATACCCAGTAGCCGTGTAAATGGTTGGGATGAATATCATAAAGGCTTAATTCTTTCATCGGTTCGGGCTGTTCGTCCACATTAAATTGTAAAAGATGGGGTTTGTTCCAAGTGGTTATGGGTTCAACGAAACTGCCTGTTGAAAAATTGCAATGCCTGATTGCCCCCACGCCTTCGCCTGCAATTTTAGCATTGATAGGGTAGGCGATACCCGTTTTGAAAATCCATTCGGTAGGCTCTTCGAGTTGTGGAAATTCTACAACATTTTGCCAAACGGCTTCGGGTGCGGCGTTTATGTCAATGACAGTCACAACCGAACGCCAATGTTCTTCCGTTTTTACCGAATTTTCAAAAGCCATTAAAGTGGGAACCGATAAAATAAAAACCAACATCAGCGTAGGTGGGTTGCCGAAAGAACTTTCCGCTAAAATTAAACGACCCACTCTATACCCCATCCAATTGAAAAGCAAGCCCAAAGGAGCCGCCATAACCATACAAATAATACCTTCCATCGCAAAAACCAATAAACCGATACAGAAAATACCCAATGCTGTATAAGCCGTAATTCTTAAATCAGTTATCAAAGTTGGGTTTTTATAACCTGAAATAACCGTAGAAACAATGCCCATGACGCAGGGTAGCCAAATAAACAGTCCCAACGCATAATCTTTAAAAAAAGAAATAGCGAGATACGTAAAACTCCACGCCATCAAACATGTTAAAGCTATAGCGAGAGGGCGACGATGAAATTTCAAATTTTCGATTTTCATTTTATGTATTTTTAG
>JAYUQN010000234.1:0-2060 GCA_043756725.1 Saprospiraceae bacterium | reverse complement strand
AAACTCAATCAAATTTTATCAAATACTGACCCTAAATCTTTATTAATTGCTTCCTAATGCACAACCAATTTTTTACTCACATTGCCAACTTTCACAATGTATATGCCTGGCTGCCAATTTCGGGTTTCAATAAAAACTTGTTCATTTAGTTTACCATCATAAACGGTTTGACCGAAGGTGTTGAAAATTTGTAAACGAACGGTTGCGGATAAATCCGCCGCTACAGTGACCCCCTCAGTATTGGTAGGGTTTGGGTAGATTTTTAGGGCATTTTCAGTTATTTCATTTGTTGGTGAAATGGCAGAATCATTATTGCTGTTGAAAGTGGGGGTGAAATGCCCAAAATTGCCTGTGCCGTTGGGTTTTCGGGCATAGCTGCCATCGGTTTTTTGTTGTCCAAACGTGATTTCATCTACTTTCAACGTGTCTTTATCCAACAAAATAAGCGTTTCACCTGCAGCAGAAAGTTTAAAATTAGCGTGAAAACTGGTCGCCGTATTTTGGCTACTGTCTTCATCTGCCCAAACAATGAGGTAACCATTAGCAGGTATAGTTGTGCCTTGCGGTAATTTCCATTTATCCCGATTATCAGGGTTATCTGTTATAAACCAACCGCTCAAATCTACGGCTGTATTGGATTTATTGTATAGTTCAATCCAATCATCATATTGACCTTTTGGGTCAGCAGCCGTTTTGGTATTAGAAGCCATAATTTCATTGATAACAATGTTTTTATTCACAGATTCACCCAAATTCACTTGATACACATACACATCATGCTCTGCACCTTTGGGCATATAACTCGCTGTTCTATCCACGTCATTGTTTATGGCTTCGATATAATAACGGATGTATGTGCCTTTTTGATAAGCGGGTATAGAGCCGCCAAATATGCCATCATTGGCAGCACCATCCCCGTTTTTACCATCATCAAACATTTGCGTTTTATTGAAATAACCGTCTAAACCCGTAGAATGGTAGAGAAAAACGCCAGCAACACCGAGTGTGTTGGTAATTTTAGCGGTAATTGTTGCTTTCTGATTGGCAGTAGGAGCCACAAGCAATTTGCTATCGCTGGCGTGAACAACCTCCGAAATATTAGCGTAAGAGCGGTTCACTTCTGCGTTGGTTAATAAAAACGCTTTACGGTTTCTAAGCCAATTTTTCAAAGTCGTTTTTTGGTTGACAAATTCATTGTAGGTTCCCAATTTTTTGGGATCGTCTTTCACAAATTGATCCATCACATTGAAATAGGTATCAATTTTATTATTTACATAATTATCGTCCAGACTTTCTTCAATTATCGTGCGAACGTGGGCGAGATAGCGTTGGCGCAAAGCAGGCACTTTGAACAACTTGCTCATTATCGGAAATTGGGTGTTATTTTCTTTCAAAAAAGGACTCCAAGACGAAGCAATATTGTTGAAAGCACTGTTGCCATCATACTCTATAGGCGTGATGCGGTTGGTTTCTTTATCCCAAAAAACGTAGTAATCCTGACCGCCTTTATTGACATAGCTGTCATCGTCGCCAAATATAATTTCGTGAGCAACAAACCACAAAGCACGGTCGGTATCAAACACTTTTTTTAAATCATCTTCAAAGGGTGTGTTCAAGGCTTCACAGGCTTTGGCGAGGTCTGCCCACGGATTGGCTTTTTGAGTGCCTTTTAAAGTATAATGGGCTTTGTACAAAGCGGTATCAGTTCCCAAAAAATTGAGCGTTGAAGTGCCTGCCCCAAAACCACCACCGGGCATACCCCCTCCGCCAGAGGGTCGTTCAGCCCGCCATCGTGTACCGTTATTGCTCAAAAACCATTCTTTCATAAATTGCCCGTTCAACACTTGCACATTGGGATACAAACCCCAATTTTGACCATTGATGAAAAGATTGATAAAACTGCCTTTAGCCGCAGGGATATGCCGCCGATTGAAACTCAAATACAAAACCTCTTTCATCATGGACGCATCTTCAAAAGCATTGTTGAAATGCAAGGTTTCATAACCGTCCACATCTTGCTTAGGGTCTTGAAAATCAAGGGTGACACTAAATGATTTTTT
>JAYUQN010000233.1:0-2062 GCA_043756725.1 Saprospiraceae bacterium | reverse complement strand
ACGGACAACGGACGTAAAACAGAATTTGTTCTTTGTCCGTTGTCAATTGTCCGTTGTTGTTAAGCTTTCTTAACTTTAACAGCATTTAAGCCTTTTTTACCTTGTTCTACATCAAAAGTGACGGCGTCACCTTCGACAATTGTATCAATTATACCACTGACGTGAACGAAGATTTGCTCTTCTGTTCCGTCTATTATGATAAATCCAAAACCTTTCGATTCATTGAAGAACTTAACCGTTCCTTTTTTCATTGCACTAAAATTAAATATTATAGCAAAATTGCCGGCGCAAAGGTATGTAAAAACATTTGGTAATGTCTTTTTTTTTACATAGTTATTTAAAAATCAGTCATATTATCTAAAACATAGACACCGCGTCCATACGTTCCAATCACCAATTTCCTATCACGTGGGTGAATAAACATATCATTAATGGAAACAGATAAAGGCAGATTACCTGTCAAAGCCACCCAGTTTTTATCCTCTTTTTTAAGCCTATAAACACCCATATCCGTACCGCAGAAAAGCGCACCTGTTTGAGGGTCTTCTATCAACACGTTGGCAGGTGTTTCGGGGAGATTGCTGACGATGGATTGCCATGTTTTACCCATATCGTTGGACATGTATATATAAGGTGTCGGATTATCGGCTCGACGGTCGTTGAGGACGACATATACTTTTTTAGTGTCTGAAACCGAAGTCGTGATTTTAATGACATGCTTATTTTGCGGCAGACCTTCTGTTATTTCACGCCAATTCGTACCATCATTTTCTGTGAGCCACACCCTGCCATCATCTGTACCTGCATAAAGCACACCCGCTTTACCCCCCTCAGTAATGGACGTAATGGCTTGATGATAAATGAGATACGGATAGACACCTTTTCTATCTGTTCGATTATACGTCAAATCATTGCTAATACGTTTCCAAGTTTCACCCGCATCCGTAGATTTGTAAACGTGTTGCAAGCCATGATACAAAACTTTATTGTCAAACTTAGATAGGGTAGTAGCGGCTAACCAATCGGCGCGAAGGCTGTCAATAGCGCCTACTAAAAAATTAGGTATCCGCTGCCTACCTTCTTTTTCTTTTTTTGACATATCTGTTTTCATCAAACGCCCATAATAGGTACAGGAGTAAACAATATTAGGATTTTGTGGGTCAATTTGTATCTGCGTTCCTTCACCGCCGGGCGCCATCATCCAAGCCCGAGGCGTTTTTTTATCGGTTTCACCAAAGGTGTTTTCTTCATTGCCGCTCATCGTGCCTTCATCTTGCACAGAGCCAAATATATTAAAAGGTTTGTTCATGTCATAAGCGACCGTATAGAATTGGGTAGTTGGGATTTCTTTGAAAAAATTTTTCCATTTTGCGCCGCCATTTTTGGATAGTGAAACGCCGCCATCATTGCCCAGAATAATGAAATCGGGATTGTCGGCATCGAACCACAAAGCGTGGTTATCGCCATGCGTCCATTCGCTTGTTTTATCAGTAGCCTTCCACATTTTCCACGTTTTACCAGCGTCTTCTGAAATACCATTGCTCACGCCCAAAGCATAAATATTATTTTCATCTTTAGGATGCACCCTTATTTGGCTGAAAACCCAACCGTAAGTGCCGCTAAAAGGCTTGAAAAAGTCATGAATTTCACCCATTTTACGCCAATTTTCACCTTTATCGTTACTGCGATATACAGCAGCGCCAACAACGACTTTTTGTACGATGCGCTCATAACTATCCGTTTCACCCGCATTAGGTTCTCGCTTTTTAGTATGATCATCTACAAAAGCATAAAGCACATTGGGATTTGAAGGGCTGACCGCCAAGCCAATGCGCCCTGTCAAAGCGGTTTCAGGCAACCCTTTGTTGATGTTGCGCCATGTTTTACCTGCATTGACGGTTTTACAAATATGGTCTCCGTCTTCTGGCACAGGGTCGCTCCAACGTTTGCGAATGCGATTCCACATAGAAGCATACAAAGTGTTTTCATCGGTAGGGTCAAGTATCAAGTCTATACAACCCGATTTTTCATCCATATACAAGACCTTTTCCCATGTTTTACC
>JAYUQN010000232.1:0-2064 GCA_043756725.1 Saprospiraceae bacterium | reverse complement strand
AACTCAAATGTTTCGGGTCTCTATCTGGGTTTGTTGAGAACGCCCCCCGATTTTGACAATGTGGACTACAAAGGCACTTACTATGATGCGGCAGGTACACCCTTTTTAGGTCGTGCTCGCAGTTATCGCCGGTATTTGGGTAGTGACATCAATCCCACATTCAATAATCCAGAATGGACAATTCGGGAACAACAAGCCCCCAATACCGTGCATCGTTTTTTGGTATCTTCAGAATTGACGATTTTACCGACTGATTGGTTCGATATTACCGTTCGGGGTGGTGTAGATGGACAATTTGACAAAAGAGAGTATCTTTTCCCTATGGGTTCAGCGGGTGCTGACCGTGTATTGGGTTCGTATGAGCATGAATCCATCAGTGATATTGAAACAAATCTTGATATTATTGGACGGGCTACACGCCGATTGACAAAGGATATTTCCAGCACTTTTATATTGGGTTATAACCTCAATGACCGCAAGCGTCTTCTTTTGTATGGCAGAGGCACCAATTTTATAGTTAATAGTAATATTAAAAACTTCGATAATTCGGGTATAGTTACATCGCGCAATAATACCTTGAAAACGGGTTCAAATAGGGGTTACGCAACGATGTCTATGGACTATAAAAACCAATTATCCGTCAATGCTTCGGGCGCACTTGAAGCGGCTTCGAGCATAAAAGGTAATTTCTTCTACCCCTCAGTAGATGCCTCTTGGCGGTTCAATAAATTGACACCTTTTAAGGATGTAAAATGGTTGTCATTAGGAAAGCTTCGTGCTTCTTGGGGGAAAGTGGGCATACGTCCAAATCCATACCGGGGTCAAACAACCTATGAAACTTCAACTTATGAAACGTATGACGACCCACTCGGTACAGCATTTTTTGGAGGGGGTTATCGCCTTGACAATGTAAAAGGTAACGATAATTTACGTCCCGAAATAAAAACAGAATGGGAATTGGGTACAGATTTACGTTTCTTCGAGAACCGTTTATCGCTTTCAGCTTCTTATTACAATAATGAAATTAAAGATATTTTACTCACGGTAGGGCGCAACCCATCCACTGGTTTCACAGGTCAATACGCTAATGCGGGCTTGATGACAAACAAAGGTTTGGAGGCTGATTTTAATCTTGAGTTTTTCAAAAAAGGGGATTTAACACTCAATATTTACGGTAATGCCAATAAAAACGTCAATAAAGTAGTGGATTTGAGAGGCTCTCGTACCATTGATTTGACGGGTCAATCCATGAGTTCAAGAGCAGTTGAAGGCTATCCAATGGGAACCTTGTGGGGACCAAGAGCTTTAAGAAATACCAGTGGTGCATTGGTTTTAGATGCCCTCGGTTATCCGCAAATAGATATTGAGCAAGGTCCTTTGGGCAATCCAAATCCCGATTGGCGAGGCGGTTTCGGCTTTAGTGCAAGCTATAAAAGCTTGGATTTCAACGTTTTATTTGAAACTTCGCAAGGGGGCAAAATTTCACAAGGAACAAAATCCGTCCTTTACAATTTTGGTACACACGCAGAAGTTAGTAATGAAGTGACGCTCACCAAAGAAATGAAAAACGTGGCGGGTAGAGTCTATCCTGCGGGTTCAATTGTGCGGGGCAATATTGGCAACTTTGGGGCAGGAGATGTCATTTTAGACGAGAATTGGTACACCACACGCGGTGCAGGTTTGGGCGCATCTGCCATTCGTGAATTTTTCGTTGGTGATGCCACTTGGACTCGCCTTCGGGAAGCATCGCTCATGTACAATATCAACAGTGAGTGGTTGAAAAAAGGGACTAAACTATCATCAATTCAAATCGGTGTAACGGGTCGTAACCTCTTTTTGTGGACACCGATTGTAGGTTTCGACCCCGAAGTCAATCAAGCGGGTGTTAGCAATGGTTTTGGTATCGAGTATTTTACAAACCCAAGTACCCGCTCGGTTTTGTTTTCTTTGAAAGTGAATTATTGATAACTTGAATTAGGATATTAAGGATGTACAAGGATATTAAGGATTTGGATACCCCCCCTCAGTATTTTGACATCAGACCACAGATTTTGCTGATTAGAC
>JAYUQN010000231.1:0-5290 GCA_043756725.1 Saprospiraceae bacterium | reverse complement strand
GCGCATCGGCAAGGGTTCGGATAAGTTCCCATTTGTGGAGCTTTGGACGCACTCGTGCCATGCCTTCCAACCATTCTTCGGTTATCGTTTCACCATCTAAACCCGTTTTTGTTGCCGCAAAACTCAAAAGTTGCGCACTGTCGCTATCGGCTAAAGCTATATCTGCATAGTTTTGATAGTTGAATTTGGGTAAAATATTGAAAATTTCACCTAAAACTAATTTGCCTGTTTTTAATAAAATTTCTACTTGATTATCGAGCGTCAACTCTGGTTTCAACGTCGCTAAAAGCGTATCGTATTGTTTTAATGCCTTATCTGTTTCATTGAAAACAATTTGCGCTTGTTTCAAAATGTCCAATTTTTCAGCGTCTGAAAAACCCGTAGCGATTTTTGGAAAGGCATTGGTGAAACCGAAAAGCGTAATATCTGATAACTTGTTTTTCAAAGTATAAAAATCGGCTGTGGTCAAGGTCGTTATCACGTCATGCGGATAGGACTCGGAAGCCTTTGTGTCAAAACCAATTTTATCTGTGACAAAACGCTGAATCGCTTGTTTCAAAGTGGTTAAAACATCCGCTCCTATTTGTACGGTAACGGGCGTATTGGCAAGCGCATCTGCGCCGTTTTTAAGCTGTGTATGAGCCGTTTCAATACGATTTTTCAAATCTGCTATATCAAAACCTTTGGGATTTGTGGTATCTATCAACGCATCTTGTCGAGAATTTGGGGTGAAATCCTGGGCATTAATCGGGCGGCTTTCAGCAATCAAGGCTCGCAAACGCCGCATTAAGGGGAGCATTTGTGAAATTCTACGGCTGTTATTGGGTTTGTTGAAAGAAATACGAACGATTTCACTGTCTGGAATCACATAAGTTAAGCGATACACTTGAGCAATGCGGGCTTCCAATTCGGTGGCTCCGACAGTATCCATTTCATTGCCGACCAAATAAACAAGGTCAATGGCTTGCAAATTCAGTTCATTTAGCCCGATTTCTTGCGTGTTTTCAAGCGTATCCGTTTCAATACCATTCACATCTTTTACTTTTTTCACAAGGCTAATTTCACATTTATATTGGGTGGGGTCGCCTATAATTGTCGCTAACCATTTATTGACCCCCGCTTCGGCTTGCGCACGGGGGGTTAATGAAATGCCTTGCGCCGACCAGGGATTGAAGGGGACAGGCGTGTTGTCGAAATGAAGGGTAACACGATTTGTAAAAGTCAATAAAGCACTGCGTGGCGTTTCAAGCACCTGCAAATCGGCGGGATAATGCGCCTCTTTTTGCGCCAAATTAACAGCAGCCACACGGTCAAAATTGCCCATAATGAGTTGATAAAAGTTTTCAGCCATCAACACATCTTTGAGGGCATCGAGAGTATCTTTCAAACGATTTTGCTCTTCTTTGAAAATTTGCAAGGCACGAACAGTCGGAATATCAATAAATTTCACCTTAGTCCAATCCGTTTGAGCCATCAAAGTTACGCCATTGACGACATTATAAGGCGGCAACGATTCGGTCGCATTGCCCGTTCCTTGCTGCGGCAATTCCCTTTGTTCAATCGGAAAAGCGATGCGAAAATCGAGGATGTATTTGTTCAAATCACCGGCTATATTGCTGAAACGGTCGTGCAACGCCCGTTCAAATTGATAACCTAAAAGTGCTTCCAACAACTGCCCATTTCGTAAACCATCGAGTAAAAACATCGCTCGTCGTACCCTTTCACTGGATAAATTAACGGCTAACAATTCAGGGTCTGCTGTGTTCGCATGGCTCAAATAGCCGGCTCGTAAAACCGCGGCTGCCGAAGCGTGATTGATGCTCGGCGCATGCACAAAACCGCCACTTTTACGGCTTTCATATTCAAAAATATCATCCGATTGAGGGCGCAATTTCACAGGCAAGGTATCTGAGGGAACCCGTCTATTATTGGCAGGGCGAATATTTTCAACGTAGCCATAAGCCCCTAACATGGTTCCAAATGTTATTTGCTCATTCCCTTCGTCTCTATTTTTACGGATAGACTCCAAACGGTGCGTGAATAAACCCGTTTGCCAAGCGTCTAAACGATAAGAACACAGGTCTAAATGCTCTGCGAAACAGCGTTCGAGGGCAGCATTGGACATTTTTTCTAACACGCCTAGTGCCACTTTCATGTCCGTTAAAGAAATACCTTGCGGGTCGAGGTGCGCATTTGCCAAAAGATAGTTTCCAACGGTGAAATTACTGAGGGGGTGCGCTGCGTCAAGATTGCCGACTTTGGCGTGCATATATTCCCAAGCTGTGGGCTGCACATCTGCCCGAATGCCCGACATGGAGCTGGTAAAAACCTTATCTTTTGCCACAATTTTATCAAAACTGAAATTAGTATGCAGCCAATTATAAGCCCCGTTGTAGAGATTGAGCAACAAAGCATTGCGTAAAAGCATGTACAACAAAGCGGTCGGCGTAGGGTTTGTGCCGAAATCTTGTTTTTCAAGCACTGCCACATCTTGGGTTTCACTCAACCATTTTATATAGTCTTTTGCCTTACTTTTTGCAGGGTCTTCGCTCAAAACTTGGTCGTCAATCAAATTTCCTGCGTTCAAACGGAGGTGAAAATGTTGATAGAGAATTTGCAAAACTTTGGCTTGTTTATCGCCTTCTTTGAAAACATAGCCTAAATTGTTCTTTAAAAACTGGTTGATTAAAATAGCGAAATTGCGCAAATTTGCCATATCATTGGCATATTTACCCCCTTTTTTGAAATCCAATTCGCTCGCCAAAACATCGTAAGCATAGCCAATGCGTTGATAAAACTCTACGGAACTGGCTTGCAAACCCATCACTTCCATCAAGGTTTTAGAAGAATCCAAAGTGCGAGCCGTGCGTTTTCCGATGTATGCCACTTTATCGAGTTGCCTGTTAAATTCCTTTTCAAAATAAGTCAAACGGCTGTGCAATCTTTCTAAAAAATTAAATTCTCGCTCTCTTTGAAATTCTGGAAAACGGAAAGTCCATTCTTCAAGGAGCGTTGGTTTCCATTTTGAAAAATCGCTTGTAACCAAGATGCCGTAAGGCTGATTGCCGACTCGAATGGCGGGTAATTTGCCCCGTCCTGTGACATATTTTGTGAAAAACATACGCACACGGTCGTTGTCTGCGGCTGAAATAACGGGCGACAATAAGGCTTCCATATAGTAACCTAAAGTGGCAGGGAACAAAGCCGTGTTCATGGCTACCGCTTCGCCAAAATCGTTTTTATCGGCATGGCGCACGTATTGAAGGGTTTCATATTTCAGATTTAACGCATCGGCAAGGCGTTGTCCATCTGCTGGTTTTTCACCTGTGAAAAGCGGGTCACCTGTTTCAACAAAATAGGAAATATCGTTGAAATCATCATTATCGGTATAGCCTGCGCCGTTTCTTTCCGTATTATTAGTCGGCGTACCTTGCGGCACAAGGCTGAAACCTTTGGGCGAATAATGGTGGTTATCAATCAACTCATCCAAGAGCGTTGCGCTGTCTCTTTCTGTTGCTGAAAGGTATAAACCGAGGACAACTATTTTATCAAAACCACCCCGTGCTTCTTCGGCTGAAAGGGAAATCCGAAAACCGACACCCAACTCAATGGCTTGTGGAAAATCCATAATCCAATCAAAACTTTCAGCAAAGACGATTTTATCCGCCGTTTTAGTGATTTCATCTTGGGCAATAGCAGGATTGGGACCCACATAAAGTGTATCGGGTATCGGTGCGCCCGTAATTTCACGAGAAGTCGTACCCTTATAAAGCGTTATAACAAATTTATCGGGCATGATTTGCGTACGCGGCGCACGTGACCACGCATCGGTTTTAGTCAAATCGTGCACAGGGAAGGTCGTAATCCATAACTGCGCTGTTTTATTGACCCCCTCAGTAAATTTGTATTTTTCAGCTATTTTGAAAAACTGAACTATGTTTTCAGTCGCTACAGCTTGCTGAAAAGCTAATTTTAGGGAGGGGTCTGAAATGCTGTTTTCAATGTCAATAAAAAAATTTGCGTCCTTATTTTTTAATAAATCAAATACGGTTGTGATGCCGGGCAAGGACGTGAGCGCATCCCAATCGGTAGGTTTCATATTTTGCGCGACCCAAGCTGCCCGTTGTCCTTTGTAAAGATTGGCGATGTGCGACCAAGCGGCGCGGCTCCTATCCTCTTTTTCAGTGTCGCTGTATTGAGCCACTAAAAGTTCTGTCCAATACAATTTACCGCTTTCAACTTCGCTATCCGTCAATGTTTTTTCATGGGTATGCACCGCAATTTCATCGGGATACACCCGCACCCATAATTGCGAACGACCATCGTTTTCAACAAAACGGGTTTCAATTTTAACAGGGAAGAGTAAAAAAGGTGTCGAATCGCCTATATTTTTCAACGTTTCTCGAGGATGTGGCTCGACATACAACTGCCCAATATGCCCAAAAAGAGACTTATCGCAACGTCTCAACTCGTCCGCTAAAGCTTTTTCACGCCCCCTCAGTATTTCAAGCTCCTGTTTGACTTCTTCTGTATTGTGAAAATTAGCATTTGACAAATCCCGTATTTGATTGTCTAAAGCTTCTATTTCATGGCGCAGACCTGCTTGACGGTTTTCAATATCGTGCTTTTTTTCAAGTGCTTGATTTTCAGCTTGGCGCAAACGGTCTTTGTCGCGTTTGGCTTGTTCTAACTCGGCTTGGGATTGCTCCAATTGCTTTTCTAAATTGTGTAAAACCGCTTTCAACTTTTCAATTTCCTCAAAATTTTGCGCTTGCTCGGCTTCTGCCATCTGTTCACGAGTCATGCCGATATGCGTTTCAATGGTTTTCAATTTATTCTGTAAAAACTTAATCAATTGCTCAATATCCCTGCCTTTTTGAAACACCGCTTCCAAAGCTACCAATTCCCGATTGAGTTCAGCCAAAAGTGCTTGCAACCGCACTCTTCGGACTTTCAAAGCCTCTATTTGCTTCTGATTTTCGGCATTGGGCACGGTGCGTTTTTCAAGGGCATACCGCAAACGATTTTCTGCCCGTTGAATGAGCAAGCGTGTTTGATAGAGTTTTTCATCACAATTTTGGCGTTCTTGACGCACTTGTGTAACGATTCCCAATTGTTCTCTAAAGTCTGGCATTTGATATGGGTTTTAACACGGTTATGTCGTTATTTATTACTCATTTACGCATTTACGCATTTATGTATTTACTTAATTGCTTCCAGATTTAGGGTAAGTTTTTTGATAAAATTTGATTGAGTTTTGTTTTTTTTGCAAAAAAAAACAAAACTCAAT
>JAYUQN010000230.1:0-5294 GCA_043756725.1 Saprospiraceae bacterium | reverse complement strand
TCCTTAACCGCGTCAGCATCAACCGTAAAATGAGCCGCGACCAAGTGCATGCCATCGCACAAGGGCGCGTCTGGTTGGGCAATAAAGCCAAAGACATTGGCTTGGTTGACCAAATGGGTGGACTCGAAGCCGCTATTACTGCCGCTGCTAATAAAGCAGGATTAAAGGATTATAAAACGGTCAATTACCCGACTTTCAAAAGCAGTATGGAAAAGCTGATAGAAAATTTGACGGGCGGCAAATCCACAGAAGATTTGACACAAACGGCTTTGAAAAATGAATTGGGCGAGTTTTATGAGTATTATCAATATTTTAAAAGATTGAAAACGATGGAGGGTCCACAAATGCGGATTCCTTATGTGGTTCAATTTAAATAAGGCGTTTTTTTTAGTTTAAAATACTGAGGGGGGGTATTTCGATGAGTCGAGATACCCCCTCAGTATTTTAGGTAATCTACGCGCTATCAGGCTTGTTGCAGCGGAAATGATATGATGATTCCAAAACAAGCCACGTATCTTTTGGCGTTCTCAACACATTAACACCTTCTTTTCTAAGATAACTAAAAACCCGATTTTCAAACCGCACATTCCACCCAAAGCGGACGTGACCCAACCATGCGTTGAGTCCATTTTCTAAATCCTGTGGTTGCCATTGTCCCTGTTTTCACAACGCTATTTTTTTACCTAAATATCGAAAATACCGCTTCATTGTGTCCTTTTTTACCGTCCTATACTGAGGGGTCACTTGAAAGCCGAGAAAGGGTACACCGTCTTCAACACGGTGTATTTGCGTTTTATTCACGTGCGGCAATAACCGAATTTGGTTTAAAAAAACGGTCATTTCTGCTTTTATTCCTTGTAAAACAGCCTTATCCTTATCAAAAATCACAAAATCATCTACATAGCGGATATAACCGCCTACTTTCATCAGTATTTTTATGTTTTAGTTGTGTTAATTACTATAATTCCTTATTTTTACCATAAAATTAATAACCAAATATCAAATTGCCGAATAACAAAACATACCTTTGTTACTAATAATTAAATGTAAAGTATTATGGCAAAAGATGTTTTTCATGAAAACGTGAGAGAAGCCTTACAAAAAGAAGGATGGACTATCACATCGGACTTACTAAGGATAGACCTTGACGAAACTTATGTTGAAATTGACCTTGCGGCTGAAATGGTGTTTGCCGCAGAACGTGAAGGTGTGAAAATTGCCGTTGAAGTCAAGTCCTTTTTAAGTAAATCCATTATATCGGATTTTCATACAGCCATAGGGCAGTATCTCGATTATTTTGATGCCTTAGAAGAATCTGAACCAGAACGTGAACTTTTTTTGGCACTTCCTGTTGATGCCTATAATCACCGTGTTTTTCAAGGGCGTTTTATTCAAAAAAGGCTAAATAAAGAAAATGTCAAACTCATCATTTTTGATCCACTTAATAATACGATTATAAAATGGAAAAAGTAAATCAATATCGTCAAATACTTAAAGACGTTTTAACAAACTATACTTTAGATAAAAGTGGCTATCCACAACCCAATGATGTCGAAACACAGTTGCTTTTCGACAACCAAAACGACCACTATCAAGTGCTCCGAGTTGGGTGGCGGAATCGGACGCAGGTGTTTTTAGTCATCTTTCATTTTGACATAAAAGATGGCAAGATTTGGCTGCAACAAAATGTCTCTGATTATGATATTGTCGGCGACCTTGAAGCGCAAGGCATTCCTAAATCTGATATTGTTTTGGCTTTTCACTCACCTCAAATGCGCCCTTTTACGGGGTATGCGGTGGCTTGACCTTACTCAAACTATAATTGTTGTTGCGATTAGCGGGTTCATTCCTGTTCCGATTCGCAGAACGGCAGTTATTGCCATTATTGTTCCACGACCCGCCCCGCAAAACCCGAGAAGAACCAGACTGTTTGCACCTTGTCCCTTCGCACCAAAGATACGGTTTAATTTGAATTAGGATGCTAAAGATTTGATAAGATGCTAAGGATTGTGACAAGCCCGAGCGACCCCCTTCCCCTAAAGGGGGGTACATCCGAAGTAGTTTAGGGTTTTGTACACTTTTATCAAAATAATTAGGAAAAGTACCTACTTCTGACCTACTTCGGATATACTCCCCTTTAGGGGAAGGGGGTCGCTCGGGCTTGTCACTATCCTTAGCATCTTATAAAATCCTTAGCATCCTAATTCAAATAAAAAAAATTCGACCGCTTCGCGGTACTGTCAAAAAAAGAAAAAAAGGCAAAATCCAAAGGGTAAAAGTGTAAAAGCGCAAAGGGATACGTCAGTCCCGAGCCAAACGAAACCCACAACTGACGTATCGAATAACTGAATCATACCAAAGCCGATTCGAAGAACGGCAGTAATAGTCATAATAGTTCCACGAACCCCCGCGCAAAACCCGAAAAGAACCAGACTGCGCCCCTTTAGGATTTTGGGAAGGGCTGTTTTTATAATAGTTTTCATCATACCAATCGCTGCACCATAAATCTTGAAAAATGACTGCAACTATCATATTACCGAATGACCGAATGGAAGCGGTTATTATTCTGGAAATCCTAAAAAGATTTAATGTTCCTGTTTTAAAAAACGGCTCTAATGAACGCTTAGAAGCCGATTATATCGAAGAACATCTGGCTATCTTGAACGAGCGTTGGGAGGAAATGAATAAACCCGATGCCCTTTTTTATACATTGGAAGACGTAGATAAATTGCTCAAAAACAAACGCACACACTAAATCCCCTAAAACTATGAGCAACACACTTCACGTCATACAATCTGCCTTAGACGACATACAAAATGCACTCGACTGGTACGAAGCGCAAAGTACAGGACTTGAGCAACGCTTCCATAAAGCTTTAATGGAGCGATTAAAATTTATTCAGACTCATCCCGAAGCAAGCTCTTTTTTGGACAAACGTTTTTGCGGCGTACAACTAAAAAAGTTCCCTTTTACGATTTACAACTACAACGAAGCCAACGCTGTCATACGCGTTGCTGCCGTTTTACACAATAAACGCAACAAATCTATTCTCAAAGAGCGTGTATAATCAAATAGACAAGTTGTTTTTGTCCCTGTTGTTATAAAACTCATGTGGTCAGAATCAAAAGCATAGCGATTAGTCAAGAGAGTGACAAAATCTTGGGCATCTTTTACGGCATTGTGCAACGTCGGGCAGTGTGTATAGGCATCAATACCGATAGCCAATACATAGTTTTTACCACTTGAAAAAGTCGTTTTCAGAGAATTTGAAGGATAGCCGATAGCTTTTGGATCGTTAGGCATGCCGTGTATGTTCTTTGTACTGGTTAAGAGTTTGTTTAAAATATCAAAACCCTACAAAAGTAAAAAAACAAATAAGGAAAGGAGAGAAAAGGGAGATATTATTTTTGAAAATATGTGTAAAAAAGCGATAAAATGTTCTTAGTAACGTAAACAGAATAACCTAATCCATTTAACTTTCCAAGTCTCGAAGGCTTTAAATGTTAAATGGGTTAAGTTATTGAATTTGCATTTAATCAAATAAAAAACGGCTAAATCCTTGAAAATCAAAGATTTAGCCGTTTCTTATTAAAAAAAAAAGGAAAATACTGAGGGGGTATATGTTTAAATTTTTATCTCATTTTCATGAAAAATGTCCGTCAACACAAGCGTTTCACCGTCCAAAATTTCAATCGGTTTATCCCAATGTTGTGTCACCCACTTACCATCAGGCGTAGCAACCGTAACTGTTTGAGAAGCCGTTAAAATCCATATCACTTTTTCAGCTCCAAAGTCTAAGAGTTTTTTGCTTTTATCGAAGAAATATTGTTCAAAAGTTGTATCTGTGAAATCGCCATCTGTATCCACTTCAATGACAATTTTAGGGGGGATGGCGTAGTAATGATTATCGTGTGGAATGGTTGCGAGAGCAGCTTTTTCAAAAACGACCAAATCGCAACTCAAGTTATTTTTAGTAGAGATATGAATACCTACTTCATTAAAAAGGCATTTAAGTCCTTTGGGTTTCAGTCTCGGAGTAATTTCATCATAAACTGCACTTAAGATAAGGGTTTGTAAAGTACCTGTTGCCATAACATCGTCAAGGGTTTTCTCATGGTTAAGGACATCACGATAGTTGCGATAGTAAATCGGTTTGCCGTTCAATATCTCATAAATCAATTCTGTTGGAATGTGGATTTCCTCTTTGGCTATTTTTTTAGACCGTTGTGCGGTCATTGCAGCAATCGTCATGCTTTCTAATGATTTTATTTTTCAACAAATCTACTATTTAAAAATGAAAAGTCCAAAACGATTTTGATTTCTCCCCGAAAAACCTTCAAAATTTTCAATTTTATCCGTATTTTTAACCCATGAAATTAACCACACCAATCTCTACACAATGAATAAATATTATTTCACTGTCCTTATCCTTTTCAGTGTTTTCAGCTTCGGTTATACTGAAAATGCTAAACCTACTAAAATAGATTTCAACCGCCAAATAAAACCTATTTTGTCGGACAGGTGCTTTAAATGTCATGGACCTGATAAAAGCAAAGTAGAAGCGGGTTTGCAATTCACCACTTTTGAAGCGGCAACCGCTGTTTTGAAATCGGGCAAACGGGCGATTGTGCCTTTCAAACCCAACGAAAGTGAGTTGGTGAAACGCATCTATGAAACCGACCCAAAGGAACGGATGCCGATGGTGAAAACCAATTTGTCGTTGACAGATGCGGAGAAAAAACTCCTGGTGGACTGGATTGAGCAGGGTGCAGAATATCAAGAACATTGGTCGTTTGTGCTGCCCTCTGTTTTTACCCCCCCCTCTCCAAAGGAGTCCTCTGGGACAGTAAAAAACACGTTTTGGGTCAAAAATTCGATTGATAATTTCATTTTACAAAAAATAGAAGAAAAGGGACTGAAGCCCAATGCCGAAGCCCCGAAAGAAACTTTAATACGCCGTGTGTCCTTAGATTTGACGGGCTTGCCGCCAACGGTGAAAGAAGTCAATGATTTCGTAAAGGATTCAAAACCAAAGGCTTATGAAAATTTGGTGGATAGGCTTTTGGCGACCCCTCAGTATGGCGAGCGCATGGCGTTGGATTGGCTCGATGTGGCGCGTTATGCGGACACGCATGGCTACCAAGACGATGGCAACCGCAATGCCTACCCATATCGGGATTGGTTGATTCGGGCTTTCAATCAAAATCTCAGTTTTAATGAGTTTGTAAAATGGCAATTGGCAGGTGATTTGCTTAAAAATCCGACACGTGACCAATTGATTGCCACGTGTTTT
>JAYUQN010000229.1:0-2069 GCA_043756725.1 Saprospiraceae bacterium | reverse complement strand
ATCAACGCGCTCTGTCATAATTTTATACAAAACAATATGAGACAGTTTGCATTAGAGTCGAGACAAAAAAATGTGCTGTTCGGTTTAATGGGTTTGGGTGCGATATGCTTGGTGCTATCGTACTTTTATGACCCTGTTCCAGAAAGTCATCATCTTCGTTTTTGGACGAATGTATTGCATAACTCTGCCTTTTTTACAGGTATTTCTTTCACCATTACATTTGTGATTGCTGCGACCATTACGGCTTATTCGGGATGGCATACGGCTTTCAAACGCGTATGGGAAGCCATGAGTTTGTTTTTGCCTATTGGTTTAGGGGGCATTCTCATTGTTGGGGTAGCTGGCAAAATGGGTATGCATGGTATTTACGAGTGGATGGATACGGAGAAAGTGGCAGGTGATAAAATCCTTTTAGGCAAATCCGGCTTTTTGAATATGGGTTTTTACCTTTTATCCATTGGATTTGGTGTGGTTTGGTATTTATTTGCTCGATTATTTCGCAGATTGTCATTGAAACAAGATGAAACGGGTTATGACCCCAGTCTTGCTTCATATAATAAGATGAAAGTATGGGGTGCTGTTTTTTTACCGATAGCAGGTTTCACAAGTGCAGCCGCTATTTGGTTGTGGTTGATGTCTATTGACCCACATTGGTATTCAACAATGTATGCTTGGTACACCACAGCCAGTTGGTGGGTAAGTGCTGTTGCTGTTACGATATTATTTTTGTTGTATTTGAAATCAAAAGGCTATTATGAAGAAGTGACAACGGAACACTTGCACGATTTGGGTAAATTCCTTTTCGCTTTCTCAATATTTTGGACGTATCTCTGGTTTTCACAATATATGTTGATTTGGTATGCCAATATCGGTGAAGAAACGGTCTATTTCCGTCAACGCATGGGTGAATTTCCTGTCTTGTTCTATGGCAATTTAGTAATGAACTTCTTTTTACCGTTTTTAATACTTATTAGAAATGATACAAAACGCAAGTGGGGTTCATTGGGCTTTGCATCGGCTTTGATTCTATTTGGTCACTGGTGGGACTTTTTCCAAATGGTGAAAATTGGTCCTTACAAACACGCTTTAAGCCATCATGGTGGTGAGCACGGAGCAACGGGTCATGCAGCAGAAGCAGCTCATGGAGCGGCACAACACGGAGCAGAGGCAGCTCATGGAGCCGTTGGACATGCAGTTGAAACAGTTAAATCCGCTATTGAAACCCCTGCTATGGATGCCTTAGCTGCCACCAATAAAGCGCAGTTTTTTCATTATTCATCAGATATGACTGCGGGTTATGGTATTCCTGGCTTATTAGAAATAGGTATTTTATTAGGATTTGGTGCTTTGTTTACTTGGTTTGTTTTAAGTCGTTTGGAAAAAGCCAACCTTATTCCTACGACCGACCCTTATTTGGAAGAAACTATGCATCATCACGTGTGAGTTGGTTAGTTGATTAGTAAGTTACAAAACTAACCAACCAACCAAATAACTAATATAATTTTAAAATATAGAAAATGACAGCTTTATTTGTCTTGGCGATTCTTGTACTGTTGGTCGTCGTATCAGTACAAATTGGTAAAATCAGTGAATTATCTGCTAATATACGCGGAGAAGAAGCGGCTGAACACGATAGCAACCGCTTTAATGCCTCATTTGGAGTGTTCTTTATGGTGGGTTTCTTGATTTTCTGCGTGGGCACTGCGTGGTATTACAAAAACTATATGATTGGTTATGGGGCATTACCTCATGCGTCTCTACATGGTGAAAGTATTCAAGAGATATTTAATATTACACTGTTTTTCACAGGTATTGTTTTTGTGCTAACCCATATTGCTTTGTATTGGTTTGCCTATAAATATGCTGCTAAAAAAGACCGCAAAGTGCTTTTCATGCCTGACAATCATACATTAGAAAAATGGTGGACAGGTATTCCTGCTGTTGTTATGTGTGGGTTAGTAATTTTTGGTTTAGTAGCGTGGAATGAAGCCACTGCGGATGTGAAACCGGGTGAAGATTTTATTGAAATTGAAGCTACAGCCCATCAATATGCTTGGGAGTTGCGCTAT
>JAYUQN010000228.1:0-5310 GCA_043756725.1 Saprospiraceae bacterium | reverse complement strand
GCGATGATAAACGCCAACAAATGACCCGTATTTATGGCATTACCTTCCCCAAACAACAGGATTTGAAGGACTATCAAATCCTGATAGAAGAAGCATTGAAACGGGACCACCGCAAATTGGGGCAGGAGTTGGAGTTGTTTATGTTTTCTGAAAAAGTAGGGGCGGGTTTACCAATCTGGTTGCCACGTGGTGCGGCTTTGCGCTCTCGCTTGGAAGATTTTTTGAAAAAAGAGCAAATAAAACGGGGTTATTTACCCGTTATCACACCCCATATTGGCAGTAAAAAATTGTATGAAACATCGGGTCACTGGGAAAAATATGGGGCTGATTCATTTCAACCCATTACAACCCCTCGTGAGGGCGAGGTATTTTTATTGAAACCCATGAACTGTCCGCACCATTGCGAGATTTATGGGCATAAACCCCGTTCTTACAAGGAATTGCCTTTGCGTTTTGCCGAATTTGGCACTGTTTACCGCTACGAACAAACGGGCGAATTGCACGGTTTGACCCGTGTAAGAGGTTTTACTCAAGATGATGCCCACCTTTTTTGTATGCCCGAACAGTTAGAAGCGGAGTTTATTGGCGTGGTTGAATTGACTATGTTTGTCCTTGAAAAATTGGGTTTTGACAATTATACGGCTCAAATTTCGCTGCGTCACCAGACAGACCGTAGCAAATATTTGGGTTCGGAACAAGATTGGGATAAGGCAGAACAAGCCATCATTGATGCCACTAAAAAAGTGGGTTTAAAAACAAAAATCGAGTATGACGAAGCGGCTTTTTATGGTCCCAAACTCGATTTCATGGTGAAAGACGCATTGGGTCGCAAGTGGCAGTTGGGTACGGTGCAAGTGGATTATCAACTACCCAATCGTTTTGAGTTGGAGTACATTGGTTCAGATAACCAACCACACCGTCCTGTGATGATTCACCGTGCGCCTTTTGGTTCAATGGAGCGTTTCATCGGTGTTTTGACGGAACACTGTGCGGGTAAATTCCCCTTGTGGTTGACACCTGACCAAGTCGCCATTTTACCGATTTCAGACCGTTTTATAGATTATGCTAAAGATGTACTCACTAAATTGAATGAGCATGACATCAGAGGTTATATTGATGAAAGAGCGGAAACGATTGGTCGTAAAATACGAGACAGTGAAATGAAACGCACGCCTTTTCTTTTGATTATTGGTGAAAAAGAGGTGAATGAGGGTAAAATATCCGTTCGCCGTCAAGGAGATAAAGATGGAGATAAGGGGTCAATGGATGTGGCGGAGTTTGTGGCGTTTTTTAATACATTGCTCTAAATTCAACAGACAGTTGCTTTGTCCATAATTCTTTTATACATCATGACCTCCCTTTTATTTTGTTAATCTTACAAAATAAAGGGAGGTTATTTTTTTTAAATGGACAAAACAAAAATCCCGAATCTTCTATGTTAGAAAATTCGGGATGTCTTATATTTGTCCATTATTTGTTGTCCATTATTTTTATGCGCCATTAAGGCTCATCTTGATTTTCTTTTCCAAATCAGAGACAGTATCTTTAAAAATCAAGTCCGTATCCATCAAATCTTGAACAGCACGGCAAGAGTGAATGACGGTAGAGTGGTCACGTCCACCAAATTGCTCACCAATGGCTTTTAAAGATGTATTAGTCATATTTTTAGCCAAATACATAGACAATTGCCGTGCAATAACGATTTGGCGTTTGCGCGTTTCACCCTGCAACTTATCGAGGGGAACGTTGAAATGCTCTGAAACAATTTTTTTGATAAAATCCACTGTAATCTCCTTATTAATATTTTGCACAAAATTTTTGATAACATCTTTTGCCAAATCCATATCTATTTCTCGGCGATTGAGCATGGCTTGTGCTATCAATGAAATAAGTACGCCTTCAAGTTCGCGAATATTGTTTTTAACATTGTAACTGATAAATTCAGTGACATTGTTTGGAATTTCTACACCTTCTTGAGTCATTTTGGATTCTAATATAGCGATACGTGTTTCTAAATCGGGTATTTGTAAATCGGCACTCAATCCCCATTTGAAACGGCTAATAAGGCGTTCTTCCATTCCATCAAGGTCTTTCGGCGGTTTATCGGAGGTAAAAATAAGTTGTTTACCGCTTTGGTGGAGCTGGTTGAATATATGGAAAAAGATTTCCTGCGTTTTTTGTTTTCCTGAAAGAAACTGAATATCATCTACTATAAGAACATCAATCATTTGGTAAAAATTCACCAAATCGTTGACTGCATTGTTTTTGATAGCTTGAATAACTTGATTGCCAAACTTTTCACAAGATACATACAGCACATTTTTTGACTCATCTCTTTTCACTATATCATTCCCGATGGCTTGTATTAAATGTGTTTTTCCTAAACCAACGCCACCAAAAACAAACAATGGATTGAAAGCAGTGCCCCCTGGCTTTTTAGCCACAGCCATACCTGCCGAACGTGCCAAACGATTACAATCGCCTTCAATTAGATTATCAAAGCCATAGGTAGTATTTAGCTGTGGGTCAATTTTTATACGACGGATACCCGGGATAACAAAGGGGTTCTTGATGTTTTCAGCATCAAGGCTCCCAGGGTTGCCCGAAGCATCTGGAGGTGTTTGGGGCGTATCTCTTGAACGGTCTCGCGTGCTTTGTACTGAGGGGGGGGCTGCCGCAGGATAAGCCATAGGCATCGCCATGGGGCGACTGCGTTCCTGCTGTGCGCCATTCAAAATTTGGTATTCCAACCTACCTTTATCGCCCAGTTCTTGTCGAATCGTCGTTTTTAACAGTGCAACATAATGCTCTTCCAACCACTCATAGAAGAACTTATTAGGCACTTGAATAGTTAGAGATGCGCTGTCGAGTTTTACCGGCTTGATAGGCTCGAACCACGTCTTAAAGCTTTGAGCATTGACACTTTTTTTAATCGTGCGCAGACAACTGTCCCACACGGTTGCGTAATCTCTTATCATTCAAAAGAAAGATTAGGGGGCTTCGCAGCCAGTTCAAAATACTATTTAAATGGTTAATGGTACGTGTGCAAGCCGGGTGTAGTTTTTCATAGAATCGCCAATCTAAAGACTTAGTATAGAACCCGAATTAAGTGCTTGATTAAGAAGTCTTGTTCATCCCGCTCGTTATAAAGAGGAGTACAAAAGTGCGACATTTCTTCCACATTTAAAAGCCTTTTACAAAGTTTTTTTAAAAAAAAATTCCCACTTGGGCTGTCATTTTCCTGTTTAAAAGGCAATAAAATACCACCAAATAAGCTATTTTGTTGATTTTCAGCTCATTATATAGGCAGAAATAGACATTATGTTCATATTGTTTAAAACTTAATATTTCCAAATTTTCTCTGTCACTTTTAAATGAAATGCAAATTTTATTATGAGTAAAAATTTGATATATAGAGAGAAAATGCGCTGTTATATATTACATATATATATAAATTGAATTCTACCCATTTAGCCAAAACCTATTGTTATTGAATGGATTACAATGAGAATGTGCTGTGTTAAAGTGTTAATTTAAAAGACGTTTTTTATTTGTTATAGTTATGTTTTTTTTCTCTAATTTTCATTGAAATTTTGTGAATGAAAAGTGAAAGGGCTGCCCATCATGTAGTCTAAAATTTTAATATTAAAAATAAAAAATTTACCTCGCAATGGGCTAAATATTGCACTTATTTTCTTTTAAGGTAAAAGAAAATTAGAAGGTAATTTATTCCGACATATCCATGGTGTGAAAAACTTGGGAAACATCTTCATCTTCTTCTAAACGATCAATCAATTTTATAATGCCTTCGATTTGTTCATCCGATATTTTTTTAGTCATATTCGGAATACGTTCCAAGCTGGATTCATCAATTTCGATGCCTTTTTCTTCAAGGTGTTTTTGCATCGTGCCGAAATCTGTAAAATTGCAATAGAGAACATACTCTTCGCCTTCGTCCTTAATTTCATCCAACCCAAAATCAATTAACTCCAATTCCAATTCTTCATAATCTTTGATAAATTCTTTTTTAATACGAAAGACACCTTTGCGCGTGAACATATAATCCACCGAGCCACTCGTGCCAAGTGTACCATGACATTTATTGAAATGGCTTCTCAAATTGGCAACCGTGCGGGTGGTATTATCCGTTGTTGTTTCAACCAAAATAGCAATACCATAAGGGCCATAGCCTTCATAAACGACCTCTGCATAGTTCTCAAAATCTTTTGAGACAGCCCGCTTGATAGCTGACTCCACATTGGTTTTGGGCATATTCGCTTTTTTACCATTATTGACCGCTGCTCTCAAACGGGGATTATAGTTGGGATCGGCTCCGCCTTCTTTTACTGCCAAAGCGATTTCTTTACCTATTTTGGTAAATGTTTTTGCCATTGCGCCCCACCGCGCAAATTTTCGTTCTTTCCGATATTCAAACGCTCTTCCCATTGTTTATTGAGTGACTTGTTGAATGACTATTTTTTCAAATAAAAAGCGGCGCAAAAGTAGGTATTTTACTTATAAATTTGAGTACAGATTTACTAAATTTGAAAAATTTAGTAAATCTCTCTTTCTTCACACTTCATTCGGAAAATTTTCCAACTTAGCCGCTTTTCCAAAACGTTTCATATTCAATTTTAAAACCCCTGTTTCGGTATAGCGTTGAATATTGACAAATTTATGCCCCCACAACACTTCTTCATTGCCAAAATAGGAGAATTCTTTGAAAACGAGTTTGTGATGATTTTCATCGAAAAACTTGATTTGTACAAAAAATTCTATCGGTGAATTTTCAAACTCTTCTTTCGTCAAGCCGTGTAAGGGGCTATCTTCATTTATTTCATGTACAACCGTCCAGGGTACTGCCAAAAAGGGTATGCGTTTGCGGAATAGAAAAAGCTGATAAAAACTTTTTTTATAACGCCCGTCCGTAAATTGTAGCTTTATCAAGTCCAAAGTGACTTCCACATCCACTATTTTATTTTCATACTCGTTTGCCAACATAAATTTTAAGGCATATCCCTCTTTGAATTTATCAAAAACTGCCACAGGGCTAAGTTTGATTTTCACACGGGGTTGCGTAAATTTTGTATAAAACAAACCAGTCACCACCGCAAAGAAAATCAACCCCGAAAAGGATTCTAAGGAAGCAACAATGTTTGTTGTCAAACAATCGGGATAAACATGACCATAACCAACAGTGGTAAAAGTTTGGGTGCTAAAAAAGAATATTTCTAAAAACTCACTTAGCATACCCGGATAATCTTTTATATTTTTTAAACATTTAATGCCTCCAGAAAAATAAAAGAGCAG
>JAYUQN010000227.1:0-2073 GCA_043756725.1 Saprospiraceae bacterium | reverse complement strand
CTTACCCTAAATCTGTGCATAGTATCCTAAACTTATTTCACTATCAAGTTATCTCCCGTCATTTCAACAGAAGTTTTAATCCCCAACAATTTGCAAATAGTGGGTGCAATATCTGCCAATTTACCATTTTTAACCCGCTTATTTTTCGCTTTTTTAGAGACATAAATACAGGGTACGGGATTCATCGTATGAGCCGTATTGGGCGTCCCATCTTCATTTATCATATAATCTGAATTGCCATGATCGGCTATAACGATACACTCATAACCGTTTTTCAAAGCTGTTTTGATAAGCCTTTCTGTACATTTTGACACCGTTTCAGCAGCTTTCATAGCTGCTGAAAAAACACCCGTATGCCCTACCATATCGGTATTGGCATAGTTCAAACAGATGAAATTGGGTTGGTTGGTATTCATTTCATCAACTATTTTATCTGTTATTTCAATGGCAGACATTTCAGGTTGCAAATCATAAGTGGCAACTTTGGGGGATGCAACCATGATGCGTTTTTCACCTTCGTAAGGTGCTTCTCTGCCACCACTGAAAAAGAAAGTAACGTGAGGATATTTTTCAGTTTCGGCAATCCGCACTTGCGTCATGCCTGCTTTCGAAATAATTTCACCCAATGTATTGGTCAAATTGTCTTTTTCAAATAAAACAGGAACGTTTTTATAGGTTTCATCGTACCGTGTCATGGTGACATAATAGAGATTGAGTTTTTTCATATCAAAATCGGGGAAGTCTTTTTGGGTCAAAACTTCTGAGATTTCACGGGGTCTATCGGTTCTAAAATTGAAATTTATGACAACATCGCCTTGTTTGATTACCCCCTCAGTATTTAAGAGCATGGGTTGCAAAAATTCATCTGTCACATCTTTATCATACGAAGCTTGAATGGTGTTTTCAAAATTTGAAACCTTTTCACCCACGCCCTGTACCAATAGGTCATAAGCCAATTTCACGCGCTCCCAACGCTTATCTCTGTCCATCGCATAATAACGCCCTATGATACTTGCTATTTTAAAAGGTTGATTTTCAATATGTTGTGTCAAATTTCTCAAAATGCTAAGACCGCTTTTTGGGTCGCAATCCCGCCCGTCAGTAAAAGCATGTATATAGCCATAGCATCCCTCAGCAGTGGCAATATCACAAAGGGCTTTGAGATGCGAGGTATGAGAATGGACACCACCGTCAGATACTAAACCAATAAAATGCACAGGTTTGCTGTTGGTTTTGGCATATTTCAAAGCCTCCAACAAAGTAGGATTTTTATGCAATTCTTTGTCACGAATGGCTTTTGAAATACGTGTGAGTTCTTGATAAACTATACGCCCTGCGCCAATATTTAAGTGTCCTACTTCCGAATTGCCCATTTGCCCTTCTGGTAATCCCACTTGTTCGCCATGCGTCACAAGCTCTGCGGAAGGATATTTTAGGTAAAGACTATCTACAAAAGGTGTTTTTGCCAATGAAATTGCGTCTGCACGTCTTACTAAACCATGACCCCAACCATCTAAAATAGCCAATAAAACCCGTTTTTGATTTGACATAATACTTTTATTTGAAAAATGAAGGTGATTTTCTAATCAACGGGGCAAAGGTAGCGAAGGAATGGTTTTGAAGAACTTAGAATTTGTGTTTTTTACAAAGCTATTTGATTTTTTTTGAAATGCCTAAAAAATAAGCGGTGACACCCCTCAGTATCACCGCTTATTTTACTATTCTCAACGCCTAAAGGCGTTTTGACGGGTTCGGTCGAAACCGAAGCTACTTGATTTACAGGTTTGCGGCAATTTGTGCCGCTAAATCTTTCATTTCCTCAGCAGACATATTGAAACTTTTGGTGAAACCTAAGTCCGAAACAGTATTGATAGGCATGAGGTGAATGTGTGCATGTGGCACTTCCAGACCCACCACAGCGATACCTATGCGTTTGCAAGGCACTGTTTTTTCAATGGCTTTGGCAACTTTTTTGGCAAATACCATCATGCCTTTCAGCAAGCTATCGTCCATATCGAAGATATAATCAATCTCTTTTTTAGGAATGACGAGCGTATGTCCACGTTGTTGTGG
>JAYUQN010000226.1:0-5328 GCA_043756725.1 Saprospiraceae bacterium | reverse complement strand
CTACTATTAAGAAGCCAAAACATCCTACCAAAAGTAAATAACGCATAAATTTAGTCATTGTAAAATGGTTTTAAAAAGTGATAAAAGAATTTTAAATAATTCGTTTTTTCAAGTACGTTTGATATAAAATAGTTAACTATATCGTATTATTTTGTAGAAAAACAAGCTATACATGAAACGGGGTAAAATCCCAATAATTTAGCAAAAAAAATGATGCAAAGACGTTGCAGTGCAACGTCTCTACATAGGCAAAAAACCTCAAAATGTAATGTGAAATGACGTAGAGACGTTGCACTGCAACGTCTCCGCTTTTCGGGATTTTACCCCGTTTCATGTATAACTTGAATTAGGCTCGTTAAATATTTTTTCATCTTTAAAACATTTTCAATGAAATCACTAAAACTTTTCGTGCTTCTCAGCCTCTGTGCTGTTTTTTCATCTTGCGACCCCGACCCGATTGTAGAGGTTTCAAAAGATTTCAAAATCAATGGTTTTGCTCAAAAAGGTCCTTTCACAATTGGCTCAAAAGTAATTGTTTCAGAATTAAATTCCATATTAATTGAGACAGGGCGCAATTTCAACGGTTCTATTGCCGATGATAAAGGCTCGTTTGCCGTAGAAGGCAGCGGCTTAACATCAAGCTTTGTGGCTGTGTCTGTGGATGGTTTTTATTTCGATGAAGTAAATGGCGCACTATCCTCTTCTCGCTTGATACTGAATGGCTTAGCAGATTTGTCGCAAGGCAATACATTGAATATCAATGTTTTAACCCATCTGGAATTTGAACGCATTAAGTTTTTAATTAAAAGCGGTCAAGGTTTTACACAAGCCAAAGAGCAAGCAAAAAAAGACGTTTTGAACATTTTTAAAATAACGACAGCGAGTTCAAATTTTGAAAAATTAGATATTTCAAAAACAGAAGATGAACATGCAGCTCTTTTGGCAATCTCTGCCATATTGCAAGGGACACACACGATTGCACAACTCTCTGAATTGTTATCAAAAATTTCATTAGACATCAAAGAAGATGGCAAGTTGGATGCTGAAAATCTGAAATCAGAATTGCTTAGTCAAGCTACTGTCTTAAATATGCCTAAAATTAAGACTAATTTAGCTAAACGTTTTCAAGATATTGGTTTGGTTGCTACAATTGGCAATTTTGAAAAGTATGTGACTCAATTTATAAAAGCGGCAGCTTTTGTTGTGCCTAATAAAATCAATTATCCTAAAACGGGTTTACATGGTTATCTAAATCTTTTAGCCGTTTCGGATACGATTTTGCCATTGGGCACTAATTATTGTTTTGCAAGTTACCTGCCTGATGGGGCTTCTTTGAAAGTTATTATTAAAACAGCACCGGGGCAGCCTATACTTTTCGTCAGTGCTTTTGTGGGTTCCAACAGTGGTTTTAGCGGGGGCACACCGACAGCGGAAGGAACACGTACCTACGAAAGTACCAACACCACGCCCAACGCGCCTGTATCCATTTCGGATATTCCTTTTCAAATTGAAATTTATGAAAATGGGGCTTCTACACCCACACGGGTCATTAATTTCAATTCAAAAGGCTCGTCTGAATTCTTAACTTTTGACCAAACGGGCAAATATGGTAAAAATATTTTTCCTCAATTAGGTAGCACCTATCCCAAAGGAGAGAATAGCTTTCAAGTCAAAATTAATGATGTGAAAGAGCATACTGTGAAATTTGAATTTTATTATAGTAATAAACAAGATATGCTTTTTTCAAATTTAGAAGGTTGGACAATGGTAACGGACACCAGCAATGCCAATATTGTCATTACAAGGCTTGAGTTTAAAGCCTCAAAAGCAACGGCGGATATGAAAATAACTTTGGTGGGTTCAAGTCATGCGACTGCACAGGCTTGGGTGGACGGAGAGTTGAAAAACGAGTGGTATAAAAAAATGGGTTGGTAATATATTGAGAATCAATGATATAATAAAAAATATCTCAAATTTTGTAATAAAAATTTGGGATTTTTTTTTATATCAATATTTTCAAGCAAGTCCTTACCTTTGCGGACTTTAAAATTAACTACGCCTTTGGTTTCTAATCATGTCAAATATTAAATCCTATACCCCCTCTCCAAAGGAGTCCCAACGGACAGTATCGCTCATAATTTGGGCGTCTTTTTTTGTATTAACGCTCTCGTGGGGCAGCTCCTTTATTTTAGTGAAACGCGGATTACAAGCCTTTTCACCGTGGCAAGTAGCCAGTATCAGACTCACAACGGCGTTTCTGGCTTTAGGTATTCCTGCTTTTTTTCATCTGAAACAGCTACCAAAAGACAAGCTCAAATACGTTTTTTTTACAGGCATGACGGGTTTGTTTATACCCGCTTATCTATTTTGCTGGGCGCAAATGGGCGTTAGTAGCTCTGTGGCAGGTGTTTTAAATGCTTTGACGCCCGCTTTTACGTTTATTATAGGCATCCTATTTTTCAAACAGCCATCAAAAGTGATGCAAATAGTCGGCTTATTGATTGGCTTTATCGGCTCTGCTTTGTTGATTATCGTCAATTCAAAAGGCGAGTTTTCACTCAATGCTTATGCTTTTTGCGTTGTTATTGCAACAGCTTGCTATGGTTTGAATGTCAATATTGTAAAAAAACATTTAGCTGGCGTCAATCCTTTGCACATGACTACGGTAGCGATAGCCTCAGCAGGGATATTGAGTTTAGCCCATTTATTGACGACAAATTGGTTAGAAATAGCGCAAAACGCCCCAAAAGGCAAGGAGTCTTTCATTGCAGCTATCGCATTAGGGCTTATTGGTACAGCTTTTTCACAAGTGGTTTTCAATCGGATGTTGAAATATTCAACAGCCGTTTTCGCAAGTTCCATTACCTATTTCATTCCGATAGTTGCCGTAATGTGGGGTGTCTGGGATGGTGAAATCCTGTTGGTTTGGCATTATTTCGGCATGTTGGGCATCATTGCGGGGATATTGATTTTGAATCGGTTTAAGTAGTTTACACTGAAATGGCTCACATAAAGCAGAAAGGTTCACAGAGAATTCCAATTTTTCTCTGTGAACCTATCCATTACTTCAAAATACTGAGGGGGTAAAACATCAATTTTGAATCAAATTTTTTAGTTTTTCTACCATTTTACGGGCTTCTCTTGTCGCCACAAAATTGACTAACCACGCAGGTATCCAACCATTTGGGTCAGTACGCCCCATATATTCCATAAAAATAAAACCATCGGCTTGTTTTTCAAAGTAAAAACTTGTTCTCACTTTCAGTAAGCGAATAATGCCTTGTTTCAAAGGAACGAGATTGTCTTCATTAAAAGATTCTGAAAGTGTTTTATACACGGTTGGTGTACGCCAAATAGTGAGTTTAGAAATAACATCACGGTCGGTCACACCCAAAGGCATATCGAAAAGGTAATACTGAATCATCTCGTTGGCACTCAATCTTTTAATATCCCTTGCTTCGACACACCGTTCGCTCATTACTTTGATGGTTTGCGGGTCATCCATAACCTTCATCAGCTTTTCAAAATCCCCAATAAAACGGTCATTAATTTTAAACTCTTTGATAGGCGAATCGTCACATTCGCGGACATAAACTTTCATGCTGTTGCGTTCATCGGCTTTTTTCCACGCGCTGCAAGGCTCATATTGAGCAAAAATTGTATGTGAAATCAGTAAGAAAAATGAGATATAAAGTGTGTTTGTCATAGACTTTTACTTGTCGGGTTAAGGTTAAATTTTAACAGTTGAGCATTAAACAATAAAAATCTGTTTTTGATTTCACCAAAGCCTTTTATTTTTAATTAATATTCCTTTGTTGCCTAAAGACGTTTGAATTAAACTTTAATTTCATGAAAACAGATAATTAACATTTAATTGACATATAAAAAAACCGTTTACCCCTATTGATTTTTAGGAATTTTCAAAAAGTGCTCACGACAACTTATGTACTAAACCTTGCTATTTATCGCTTTATGAAACCTGTTTTCAATAATTAATGCCATTTGTTGCTGCATTTGCATTGCTTTTTCACGTGCCTTTTCACCAAAATCTAACCCGCTTCCCGCATAAATTATCTCTCTCGAAGAATTGATTAACAAGCCACACGCATCATTCATGCCAAATTTTGAAACCGCCTGCAAATCGCCGCCTTGCGCCCCTACACCCGGCACGAGGTAAAAATTATCAGGCGCAATCGTTCTAATTTCTTTAAAATATTCCGCTTGCGTTGCACCGATTACGAACATCAAATTGTCCGCACTCCCCCACTTTTGCGCTTGTTTCAATACTTTTTTATAAAGATTATAATAAAATTGAAAATCCTGCGACCCTTTATTAGAAGTCAAACCCAAGAGAATGACCCACTTGTTTTCAAACGCTAAAAATGGTGAAACGGAATCTTCGCCCATATAAGGCGCAACCGTCACCGCATCAAAATTCATATTTTCAAAAAAGGCTTTGGCATACATTTTTGAGGTATTGCCTATATCGCCCCGCTTGGCATCTGCAATTGTAAAATGTTGATTACCAATATATTGCACCGTTTTTTCAAGGGCTGCCCACCCTTTCAATCCTTCGGCTTCATAAAACGCCAAATTGGGTTTGTAGGACACGCAGACATCTCGAGTGGCGTCAATAATGGCTTTATTGAACTCAAAAATAGGGTCTTCAAAATCCAGCAAATGCTTGGGGATTTTGGTTATATCGGTATCTAAACCCACGCAGAGGTAGGATTTTTTATTTAGGATTTGTTGAAAAAGGTCTTGACGTGTCATAAAAAAGGCTTTATACTGAGGGGGTATTAGAATGACCAATTTTTCAATTTTTCATCAAATGCCATGATGAAATTTTGAAAACTCCTTTCCCCCGTATGCGTTTGGTAGACAGATTGAAATGAAATATTTTGACAGATTTTAGAACTATCATTTTCAGTGTACTTATTTTTCGTCTCTTTTATTAAAACCTTTTTAGGGTTCGGTTCTTTAATTGGATTGCCTTTGTAGGTTATTTTCATTTTAAAAAAATCATTGACAGCCTTTATATCCGATAAAAGTAAGGCTTCAAACTCCACTACCACTAAATAAAAAATGCCTTTTTTAATGATTTTATTTAAATCTCTAAACCATTGTTCTCTTTCTTTCAGTTCGGGATAAGTGTCAAGGTCTTTTAGACAGATAACGGCATCCAATTCTTCTATTTCAATGGCAGATAAAATTAATCGTCCTAATTTATCTGTTCCTGTATTTGGCTTTTTAATAATTGGAATGAACTGCACATTGTCTTTATACTGAGGGGTCATCAAGTAGCCAAAAGCGCAAGCATCATTTTGA
>JAYUQN010000225.1:0-5330 GCA_043756725.1 Saprospiraceae bacterium | reverse complement strand
ACTAAACCAGTGCCAATAATCTTATCGTAAAAAAAACTCATTCGAGCTATCGAATGAGTTTTTTTTTCAACAATGAGTTATATTAAAAGTTCGGACAATAGACATTTCGTCTTTCAGGTCCACAAATTTTATATAACAAAGCGAACTCGAAACCACCATTTGAACGGCTTGCCGCTTTCAAAACCGATGTATTTAAGTCATAGCTAAAACCAAGACTGAAATTTTGATAATCAAAACGGGTTGAAAGTATAATAGCATCCATCAACATACCGCCGCCAGTTTTGTTACCAATACGTGCCCAACCGCCAAACTGTAAGGCTTCGGTAGAGCGTTTGCTGCTACCCAAAAGGAAGCGAATACTTGTGCCACCATTGATTTCCATATAGGGTCCTTGTAAGAAAGTCACAGCCCCGGGCAAAAGGCTAATACGGTCTTTTATTTCAAATTCGCCACCTGCATGAACGGTAAATTTGCTAAAAAGCGGTACAAACTTGCCATCTGTGAAAGACTGATTGGCGCGGTTGATATGGTCATAAGCACCACCTAAGTAAAAATTATTGCTTTCATCAAATACCGTGAACCACAATAAACCCGCTGAAACATCAGCAAAAATGAAATTGTCACGCTGAAAAACGGTTTCATTGCTTGGTAGCCCAATATCGAAAACACCATTATTGTTTTGACTACCCCAACGCGCATCTTGAAGATTAACGCCTCTTTGTCCTAAACCAACATCAGCGCCCATAACAAGATAGTGGGATTTTTTACGATAGCCGCCCATTTTTTTAGAATAGGAAAAAGAGCCTGTGATTTGGTTGGTTCGAAAGTTAAGCGAGCCTGCTTTGTCACCCCAAATAGAGCCGCCGATGCCGATATAGTCATTGCGCCCAACGGGAACGCGGGTGTCGTAAGTAACATTATAGGTTTGAAAGGCTTTATCTCTGAGAACAGAAGCCCATTGATTGCGATAGTTGGCACTAATCCTTTGGCTACAATTCATCAAGCCCGTCATTGCAGGGTTGAGATTGACAGGAGCCATATAGAATTGGGAAAAGTGGATGTCTTGTGCTGAAGCCATAAGGCTCATAAGACAGAAGATAATAAGTAATTGAAATTTTTTCATATTTGAATCGGATTGCGTGTAGCGCTTTGTATCGTTATTGGATTTTTTTTATTGTAAATTTTGCTGTAACAAACAGTTATTTAAAAATTGTGTATCTCTATGCCGATTGAAAAGAGGTGAAAACCTTAAAAAAGTGCACAATGAGTGAGGGGTGTCTTACAGTTTCAAAAGTAAGTAAAATCGGTTAATTCGGATGCATCTATGCTTTAAATAACAGGTTCTTAACATTTTATATTTTGTCATATCTAACGCCCATGTAGGATATTTTATTTCAAAAACGTGCCAAAATATTGTAAATCAAGTAGGTAAGGCTTTATGGCTCTTTTGCATTTGTATGTGAAATTATAGAAAAAACTAACTTGTTTTTATTTTTTTTAGATAAAAATTGGCGTTAAAAGTTGATTCATATTTTTTTATACATTTTTATAAAAAGTATTTGATGAAAACGAACGCGTGAAAAAATTTATGGCACAAATCCAAACTTTAACATTAGCTTACGGTACGCCAATTGGCTCCATACTGCTCAACAAGCACATTATCATAGTAATCCGCTTTTTCAAAAAGATTTTTCAACAATTTTTCAGCAATTTCATCTTTTAAGTAGCGGTCATAAATCAAAAGTGATAAGATAATATCTTGCCCTTTCACACTGAGCGTCAGTCCTTCGTTGCGGTAGTTTTCACGCAAAAGATATTCATAAACCGCTTTGATATTTTGCTGTGGCAAAATGCAAAGGTGAGCATCGCAGGTTATTAAACCGTTTTGGCTATAATATGTTATGTTTATTTTAGCTGAACCCTGTAGAATTTCCCAACTGTTGGGTCCTCGCCTACTCAACCGCACGTCGTGGTCGAGTTTTTTCAATATTTTTTCTATCGTCAAACCGACGCCTTCTGCCACATAATCATCCTCTTCAGAAGGCAATTTTACTTTCGTGCCACAATGCGGACAATACCCTTTATCAATTGAGCTTTCAAAAACAAGATTGAGGCACGATGGGCAGCGTACACTGACTTCACCATTCCCCGCATTAAATGCAGATAAAGCTGCATGTAAGTATTGAGCAGGTAATGAAAAGCCAATTGTATTGCCATTTTGTATAATAAAGGTATTGACCCCAATCACATCCCCCTCAGTATTGATAAGGGGACCGCCGCTGTTGCCCGGGTTAAGTGCCGCATCATGTTGAATATAATCAATATTGTTATGTATATGTCGAGGATTGGACACAATGCCTTGCGTAAAAGAATATTTCAAGCCAAAAGGATGCCCTATGGCAGTCACGCGCTCGCCTTCTCCAACGGGGATGGCACTGAGTTTCACATCGGGCAAAGCAGCATTATGAGAAATTTCAAGAAATGCCAAATCATATTTTACATCACTGTATAAAACACGGCTGATTTGACGTGGCAAATCCACCCCTTCAATCGTCACTTCTTTATTACCTTCAATCACGTGATTATTAGTCACAACCAAGTTAGGAGCTTTCATGTAAAAGCCCGTTCCTGTACTAAAAGGTGTTGCAATTTGAATGACGATATTTTTATATGTTTCTACAAATTTTTGCATAAAATACGGCTATTTCTCCAATGGGACAGTTTCGCTTACTTTTTAGGTGTGAAATCTAAGTTTTTTATCATTAATAAATAGGTTCTTGCAAAACGACAAGGGGTCGAAAAATCTAAAGTTGGTAAATCGGGTGATAAATTCGGGAATTTATCTTTGCATGTATCTACCACAAGCCGAATGGCAATTTTTATATCTTTTTGGTTAAATACCTTTTTATCATTGTCAAAATAAGGCGGTAAGAAGCCCAAATCTGTAAAATATTGGGATTCTAAAACGCGATAATACAATTCTAATAACTGCTTCACGGGTTTTGGTAAAGCATAATTAAACAAGGCATTGCCCACTATATAAGCCGTTACAGACAAAGCCACTTTTTCATGTTTGTTTTCTTCATACCAATCCATATTAGGCAATTCGCCTTCGATAATGCTTGCCAAAGAATCATGACCTTTGGGCGCAACAATACCAAACGAAGCAGATGTTGAATATAACTCGCTGAAAATCAAATCTTTAGAACGGTTGTTTATTTTTTCTAACTCTTTACGGATGAAAAGATTTTTTTGCATCATCGTCTTATCATCTGTATTGAAATAAGTGCGATGAATGCGCTCAATCGTTTCCATAATAAAGCCTTCGGGAACTGTCAGAAAATCTATCTTATAGGCTAATCCCAGTAAAAGATAGGAAATTCCGCCCGGGTATTTTTCTGCACTCAGGGTTGCTCTGTCAATTTCATCTAACACAGCCTGAATTTGCGTTTTGATAAAATTGTATTTCACTTCTTTTTCAGCTAAGCTAATCTCAGTTTTTGAACCCATCTCGACGGGCGTAAGTAAAGAATTAAACTCGTCTATCAGTAAATCGTCTTGTTTGTCTGCATTTATAGCTACCTCTTTTAAGGCATAATACAGTTTATAAGGCGACCCGTCGAGTGTCGAAGTATCGAACTTAACAACCAAATTATCCTCATTATCGAGGGCATAACGACTGTGCTCTAAGGTATAATTTGATTCAACAAGGCGGCGCATAAACGCCACGCTAAGTTCTTTGGCTTGTGCGATACGGGCTTCTGCTTTCACTTGCCGTGCATCTGCAAAACCCGAAACCCGTTTCGAGCCTTGTAAAATTTCAAACCGAATGCCCCCTTCTTCTTCCATCCAACGCACATTGTCTTCTTTTTCATCCCGCAAATAGGTGAAAAAGGCTTTATAAGATTCCAAATAGTTACTTTCTTCAAACAGGTCAAGCGACGTCTCCCACGCATCGTACTGAGGTTTTTCCTTATACGAATCTGAATAGCGTCCAAAGCGTATGCGGGGCACAGCTTTGTTTTGCTCTGATTTGTTGCTGAATATTTTATCCCAAAAGCTCATTTTAAGGTCGAAATTTTATATTGTTGCACCGATTTGTTTACCCTGTGCGATTAAAGTGGTATTTACAATTTTGTAAAGACGGCGAAAAATACGATTTTTGTTTGAATTGCTCATTATTATTGGGCAAAAACTGTAATTTTAACAATATTTTAAAATATTATTTTCCAATAGCCTTTTTTTTAAAATAAAATTCTACACCTACTATGGTATTTCGCACTGTTTTATTACAACAAAAAGCAGGTTTTGATAATGCTTATCAAAACCCGACTTTGACAATCGGCTCTTGTTTCGCTGAAAATATGGGTGTACGATTATCTGATTTGCGATTTCCCGTGTGTATCAACCCTTTTGGGATTCTTTACAACCCCATTTCAATAGCCAACTGTTTAAACTATTTGGTGACAGATACCGATTTCACTGAAAAAGATATTTTTGAATCACAAGGCTTGTGGCATTCTTGGCAGCATCATGGCAAGTTCTCAAACTCAAAAAAAGTAGAAATACTGAGGGGGGTAAATGGCAGCCTTTCAGAAGCCAGACAGTTTTTTACAAAAGCCAATCGCCTCATCATTACGTTGGGAACAGCCCATGTTTTTGTTGAAAAGCAATCGGGTAAGGTTGTTGCTAATTGTCATAAAATGCCCACTTCTTATTTTGACCCTAAAAGGCTTTCAGTCGAGAATATTGTAGAATCATTAAGCCGTATTTTCAATAAAATAGTTACACAAAATCCTGATTTTCAAATAATTATAACAGTTAGCCCTATTCGCCATATACGAGATGGTTTGATAGAAAATCAGCGAAGTAAAGCGACCTTATTGTTGGCAACTGATATTCTTTGTCAACAGTTCTCCAACGTTCATTATTTTCCTGCTTACGAAATTATGATGGATGATTTGCGGGATTATCGGTTTTATGAAGCAGATATGATACACCCCAACAGTCAAGCGATTGACTATATTTGGCGGGGTTTTTCAGATACTTATTTCACCGATGAAACAAAAAAAATAATGGACGATGTGCACAAAGTGAATCTTATGCGCCAACACCGTCCATTACATCCCGATACTGAGGGGTATCAACAATTTGTGAATAATTTAAAAAAGAAGGAAATAGAATTGGTTGCGAAGTATCCTGTTTTGACAAAACGTTGAGATTAGCCTAAATTTTTGTACGCAAGATTAATACACGGCTTCCACAATTTTCCGAATAGTCGGCGCATCGCCCATCGTATAATAATGCAAACAAGGCACACCAGCCGCTTT
>JAYUQN010000224.1:0-5331 GCA_043756725.1 Saprospiraceae bacterium | reverse complement strand
TTTTCAAACCAATATTTCAAGGGTTGCTCCGCATCGGGATATTGTTCCCAAAAATCCTGTAATGTCTTTTTCTTAATGATTCTCATATAGGTAGGACAAAGTTAAGGAAAAATTCCCTGTGAGGGAATTTTATTTTAAAATAAGTTTTCAGAAGTCCCAAATGTATTCTTTTTTTTAAAATTATAGTGACATGTAAAAACAATTCTGTTACATATTTTTTTATCGTATAATGGTAGAAATAATAGATTTTTCCCTCATATTTGCTAAACTTAATACCTTTTTGTAAATCCTACTTCAATTAAAAAACGAAAACTATGTCCGAATTAGCTTTAAAAGGGATAAAAGAAGCCAAAGACAAACGCCTTACCCATTTGGATTTAGGGAACTGTGGCTTGATGGCGTTGCGGGATGAGTTGTTTGATAGAGCTTAATAGGAGGATTTTGAGATTAAACAATTGTATCCAAATTCTTTTTGAACTTTTTTAAAAAAGACCTACATTTGTAAAAATTTAAAAAAAAAAATAGAAAACAATGAGATTGGTATTAACAGTTAATGAAAGTCGTCTTAACTTTTTTCTAGAGTTGCTCAATAGCCTTGATTTTGTCAATATCGAAGCCGATGCCCCAGAGTTAACTTTTGAAGAAAAACAATTTATTGAAGCAAGGCTTCAACATCATGCAGACAATAAAGATAAATCTATTTTATGGTCTGACTTGAAAACGCAGTTAGAAAAAACGTTATGAGGTATGTCATTCGTTTTTCTCAACTGGCTTCTGAAGATTTGACGGAAATTTTAGGCTGGTATCAAAATCAAGGCGTTACGGGTCTTGACAAACGTTTCATTGAAGCCATGTCAAAAACATTAAAAAGTTTAGAAACAAGTCCTAAAGCTCACCGCATTGTTCATGAAAATGTCCGTCAAGCAGTACTCAAAAAATTTCCTTATAAAATCATCTATACCATTGAAGAAAACATTGTCGAAGTGCTGATAGTTGCTGTCATGCACCAAAGACGTGACCCTAACACTTGGCAAAGCCGCACTTAAAATATCCCTCATTCCACTAAAAAAAACGAAAACCATGTCCGAATTAGCTTTAAAACTCATAAAAGAAGCCAAAGACAAACGCCTCACCCGTTTGGATTTACGTTGGACTGGTCTTACGAAATACCCTAAAGCGTTATTTCAATTAACTTGGCTTGAAGAACTTTTACTTTCAAATGATGATGAATCTTACCATTATGATTATTATGGTGATAAGTTAATTTCTGAAAATAATAGGGAATATATTGCTAATAATCTAAAGTTTATTCATCATAAAATTAGTAATTTGAAGAACTTGAAGAAATTAACAATTAGTGCACATCCTGATGAAGATATTTGGGAAATAAAAGACTTATCTCCTTTAGAAAACTTGGCTAATTTAGAAGTATTAGACATTTCATGTACTCAAGTAAGTAATCTTCAACCTATTAGAAATTTAACAAACTTAAAATCGCTTCACATTTTTCAAACCGAAGTGAAAGACTTAACGCCATTAAAAAACTTAACGAACCTCGAATATCTTCTAATTTTTCATACTCAAATATCTGATTTAAATCCTATTGAAAGTTTAACTAATCTCCGAGAGATTTATGCTCGTGAAGCTCCAATATTCAGTTTAAAACCATTGAAAAATTTAACAAATATAGAATTATTAGATTTAAATCATACTAAGGTTTATGATTTGGAGCCATTAAAGAACCTTATAAAATTAGAAAGCCTTGAATTAACAGAAACATACATTGATGATTTAAGCCCATTAGAGAATCTAACAAATTTAAAGCATTTAGTGCTGTCTGGAACAGAAGTAAGTGATTTATCTCCTTTGAAAAATATAATAAAACTCAAAACTTTACAACTTGAATCTATACCAATTGAAGATTTGACTCCTCTACAGAATATGACTGAATTGCGTTCAATTACGGTCTGGAATACACAAGTTTCTGATTTATATCCACTTTCTTCAATGATAAATTTAGAGTACCTTAATTGTGAAAGAAATCAAATTAAAAGTATAGCTCCATTACAGAATTTATTAAATTTATCAAGGCTAAATATAGGTGAAAATCAAATTAGTGATTTAAGTCCATTAAAAAAACTACTTGAAAAAGGTTTTCAAATTAATGATTATTTAGATGGAATTTCTGTTAATGGATGTCCATTAACTAATCCTCCACAATTTATAGTTGAACAAGGCAACGAGGCAATTTTAAGTTATTGGTATGATTTAGAAACAAAAAAATCTCAAACCAACAACCAAACAAAATTAATCTTCATAGGCAACAGCCGTGCAGGAAAAACATCCCTCTGGCAATTTTTAAAAGATAAAATCTATAACGAACAAGCCGATTCCACCCACGGTATTAAAACAGAAATTTGGGATACCGAACCTTTAGGCACAGAAGACAATCAAAACCTCGCTGCCCATATTTGGGATTTTGGCGGACAGGAATATTACCACGCTACCCACCGCTTGTTTTTAGCGGACAATGCCGTGTATGTCTTGGTGTGGGAAAACGCCAGCAATAAACAAGGCACACGCTTAGAAAAATTCAAATTAGACGATGACCCCAATGGTGAAATTGAAGAAGTAGCGTTAGAGCATTTCCCCGCTTCTTATTGGTTGGATAATATTCGGTACTTCGGTGGTGCACACTGTCCTGTTTTAATTGTTCAAAATAAAGTAGATTTCAAGGAAGATTTTAGTCCACATACTGAGGGGGTGTCTGAAACTGCGGATTGTTTTCATTTAAGCATAAAAAACGCTTTTGCACGCTTGAATACAGGCAAAACAGACTATGATTTTGAAAAATTCAAAGAGACGCTTTTAGACCTCTTGCGTAAAAATGCCACCGCTTTTAAATTGGTGAAATATTACGCCCAAGTCCGTGAAGCTTTAGAAGTCTTAGCAAAAGACACCGAATATATACCTGTTTCCGAACTCAAAAACATTGCCTTGCGCTTTGATGAAACGCCCGATTTGGAAAACCTCTTAGCCTATCTCAAAAGTTTTACCAATACTGTTTTGTATTTTCCACAAAACGAGGTGCTGAAAGACCGATTATATCTCAATCCCACGCATATCAGCCGAGATATTTATAAAATACTCAACAAAACGGTGCGGGATAACAAAGGCAAATTTGACATAACACACATCAAAACACGTCTAAATCTCACCGATAATCAAGAAGCCGAACGCTTTTTAGCCTTGATGCACGAGTTTGATTTGATATTTGAAAAGCAAGATGAAAAACGGGAAAGAGAATTTATAGCCCCTCAGTATTTGCAGCAAAAAGACCATTTAGCAAGGGGTGGAAAACTGATTTTGAAAACGTTTCAACTTGCATTTCACCTACGTTTCAAGTCTTTTGTACCCCGCAGCATGATGTTGCGTTTTATCGCTCAAAATGGCGCAGCAGCTTTTGAAGAATTTTATTGGCGCAATGGCATTGTCTATCAAGGTTGTATTGAAAATACATTTATCAAAGTGGAATACGATTCGGAAGCCTGTACATTTGCTATTGAAGTTCAAGACAAACAAAAACAAGCCCTCGATATGCAGCAAGTCGTTGCCCAATTTGTAAAACTCAATAACAGTGATGATAATATAGAAATTTCAAATGATGGAAAAAAATATGTTGATTTAAGAACAATTCGTAATTTGCAGCACGAAAATAGACGAGGCGATATTTACGACAAAGGCGCATTGATACCCCTCACTCATTTTGATTGGCTAATTGAAAAACCTAAAATAGAAACAACCATGACACTCGAAGAACTCAAAGCAAAAGTACAGAGTTTTATAAGCAAAGCTAAAACCAAAGAAGCGATGGAAGCGATGGCTACTTGGGCGCATGAGCAAAATCAAGAACAGCTTAAAAGCGATATTACCCTTTTGCAAGGCGATTTCACGGACCTTAGCCGTGAAAAGACATTGGGTTTACTCAATAACTCAGAAGCGGGAACTCGACAAAATCAGCTGAATTATAAGGTTATGAATTTGGTAAATGCTTTAGAAGTTTCAGTGTCAAAAGCTAAAACTCCTTCAATGGATGCTGAAAAAGCCCAAAAGAAAACGCGGGATAAACCACTCTCCATTTTCATTTCCTATTCCAAAAATGATAATGAATTGCGCCAAGAGTTGCACACCCATCTTTCAAGCCTAAGAAGACGCAAAATCGTTTCTAATTGGGACGACCGTCATATCATCGGTGGTGAATTATGGGATGATACCATCAAAACAAAACTCAAAGAAGCCGATATTATCCTCTTTTTAGTCAGTGCTAATTTTATCAATACAGATTATATCTGGGAACATGAAATTCCAATAGCAGAAGAGCAACGCAAAAATGGCAAAGCCCGTGTTATTCCCATCATTTTAAAACCTTGTCAATGGACTAAATTAGATTTTGCCAAACAACAAGCCTTGCCTTCTAAAGGCGTACCCATCAATTCTTTTCCAGATAGGGATGCCGCTTGGTTGGAAGTAGTTGAAAGTATTGAAAAAGTGATTGATGATGTTTTGGAGAAATAATATTGAATAAATGTATAGCCTTCAAAATATTCAATAGATTTGCCAAAACAGCGTATATTTGTCTATAAAAGTCAAAAGCATTATGGATAACAGTAGAAACTACCCAACAACGTCGCACTATTTTCCAATAATTATCAACAGTGGAGCTATTTATGTGGATAAAACGCAATTTATAGTACCGCTTTTGGAAAAGCAAGCCAGGTCTAATTTTTTCCTCAGCCGCCCTCGCCGCTTTGGGAAATCTCTTTTTGTGAGTGCTTTAGAGCAGGTTTTTTTAGGCAATAAAGACTTGTTTAAAGGACTTTATATTTACGATAAAATACAATGGGATGCCTATAACTATCCCGTTATAAGGCTTTCACTGGATAGAATTGGGTTTACAGACATAGGCTTAGAAAAAGCTCTTTTTGAAGCTGTGCAAAGAATAGCAGATAGTCAAGATATAATTCTGAAAAGTACCTCTTACAGTACTCGTTTTAGTGAATTAATAGAAAATCTTTATCTAAAACATCAAAAAAAGGTTGTTATACTGATTGATGAATATGACAAACCGATTATAAATTATGTTGAAAAAGAAGATTCCACACAAGCCGAAGCCAATAGAAATATTCTTAAATCTTTTTATGGTATTTTAAAAGATAATGGTCAATATCTCCGTTTTGTTTTCATAACAGGTGTTTCCAAATTTAGTAAAGTCTCAATTTTTTCAGATTTAAACTACTTTTCAGATTTAACTTTAGATACCCGATATGCCAC
>JAYUQN010000223.1:0-2078 GCA_043756725.1 Saprospiraceae bacterium | reverse complement strand
GAGTTGGTTGAAAATATGAAAACTTCTGTGGATGATTTGTCGCTGATGATTAATAATTTACTCAACTTTTCGACCCTCGTTTCACAAAACTTGAAGCCTGAAAATGAGGAAATACGCATCAAAGATTTTTTCAACTCCATCAAAAAAATTATTCAAATAAAAGCGGATAATGCTAAAATCAAACTGGATTTTACGCTTTTTGAGGATATGCCTGAAAAAATTGTCGCTGATTCTAAGAAAATCACGCAAGTTGTCTATAATTTGGTTGACCATGCCATCCGTTATTCGCCCGTCGGTGGTAAAATTTCATTAGAAGTGGGGATTCAAAATGGGGATAGACAACAGGCAGAATTGTATCTGAAAACCGCTTACAGTGGCAGGTCTTTGACCATTATGCAAATACGGGAGTTGATGGAAGAAAATAAAATATTGGAAACCATTAAAAATGATACGAGCGACAACGATAAGCAGCAATTGGCTTTAGCCATCGTCAGCAAATTGGTGAAAATACTGAGGGGTAGTTTCAACATCGCTAATAAAGGCAGCGATACCACGGTTTTTGATGTTGAAATGCCTATAAAAGTGCTAAAACAAATCATTTTAGATTCTACTGCGCCCGATTCGCCTTTGAAATTATTGCTCGTGGAAGACCATTTCCTCAATCAAATGGCGACCAAAAAATTGCTTACCACTTGGTCGCCTTTTGTTACGGTGGACATTGCTGAAAACGGTATGATTGCTGTTGAAAAATATAAGGCACACGGTTACGATTTGATTTTGATGGACTTACAAATGCCTATTATGAACGGTTTCGACGCTACGACCCGCATCCGAGAAAAATCGCCTGTCCCGATTATCGCCCTCACAGCAACCGCTAATAAACAGGAAGCCGATAAATGTTTTGAAATTGGGATGAATGATTATATCTCGAAACCGTTTAAGCCGCAGGAGTTGTATGTGAAAATTATGAATGCGATGGCGGTGGCGATGGATAGAATGGCTGTATAAATATGATTTAAAGTGACATAAGCTTTAAAAGCTATCCTTTACACACATCTTATTTTTCATCATATCGGTGCAGAGCACCGCAATATTTGTAGGAAAAGTTACGATTTATTCCTATTTCAAAGGTGCAGAGCACCGTAATATTGGTAAAAGTGCATAGTTACTTCAAATATCATGGCGCGATTCGCGCCACTACGCACCTTTGGAACAGGGGAATCAATGCAAATCCCTACAAATATTGCGGTGCTCTGCACCTTTAAAATAGGAATCACTCGTAACTTTTCCTACAAATATTGCGGTGCGCTGCACCGATATGATGAAAAATAAGATGTGTGTAATATACAGCTTTCAAAGCATATATCACTTGTGTTAAATTACTTGCAAAAAAAACCGTTAAGACATAAAGTTTTAACGGTTTTTAAATTTTTATTACCTTTGCAAAATCAAATTTTATCTTTTTCAACAGCAAATAAGTGAAACTATGATTAATGCAGTTAAGGACTTTTTTCAGCGAAAAGTCATCCGCAGCCAAAAGGCGCGTTGGAATCATCAATATGCCAAAGGGCAATGGGAAGGTTTGAAAGCCGATATAGAACTTGAAAGACAAGTAATTATCAAAGATTATTTTTTGAAATATAAAGGTGAAGGTGGCAGCCTGCTTGAGTTTGGTTGTGGCTTTGGCGTTTTGCCCGATGTCATTTTCAAAAAACAACACTATTCGCATTATGTGGGTGTAGATGTTTCAGATTTTATCATTGAAAAAATCCAAACCCTTGCCGACAGTCGCCATGTATTTGAAATTGGCGATATGGAAAACTATGCGTTCAAAGAAAAATATGACGTTATCGCCTTCAATGAGTGCATCAATTATGCCAAAGACATTCCTAAACTTTTGGACGATTGTGTGAAAAATGGGCTTACAGAAGACGGTATTTTCATCATCAGCGTTCATAAATTTAAACGTAGCTCCGAAATTTGGCAGGCTATTCACGGTCATTTGACGGTTTTAGAAACTAAAACAATTGTGAAACCGCTTAATACTTGGCAGGTGGAAGTGTTGAAATGGAAGTAAA
>JAYUQN010000222.1:0-5333 GCA_043756725.1 Saprospiraceae bacterium | reverse complement strand
ATCAATACATTTTACCCCAAATAACTCAGTCGGGGGAAATATTAACCTCGTCTATTTTGAAAGGACTTGAATTAAATATTGATACTTTGTTTTAGATTCCCCCCTCAGTATTTTCCCCTATTTTTTCCAAAATCGTTTGATAATAGGCTTCTGTTATGTCCTATTGCGCCAGATATTGGTAGTCGTCTTGAAAATATACCCCCTCAGTATTTTGGTTTATTTTTTCAAATAGATTTAGAAAGGTAAAATTCTCACCCGCATTTTGACATCATCCAATGTTAAGAGACAACCTTGCAATAGTTCTGTTTTGAATTGAGATAAACACGCTAAAACTTTATCTCCTGTTTCAGAAGGTAAGGCATTTTGTATCCTAACTTGAAAAACACTGGGTTTTGATGCTTTTGTGAAGGCAAGTATAGTTCCAAAGTCTAAATCACTTGTAAACACGATATAATTGTTTTTTTGAGCATAGTCAAAAATTTCTTCATCGGGTGCACTCACATTGCCAATAGTTGACCAATGAATGGATTCAATATTGTTTTTGCTAAAAAAATCTGCCCATTGAGGAGACAAATTCATATCTATCAAAAGATTCATGAAGCCATTTTTAAAGGTACATCTATCTCCTGCACCCGCCAAGAAGCATAATTTAATGCCTGTTTTATATCATCTATTTCCAAATAAGGATACGCTTCTAATATTTCAGTAAAACTATGTCCAGATGCAACTAAAGCAACAACAGCTCCCACTGTTACCCGCATCCCCCGAATACAGGCTTTCCCGCCCATGACTTTCGGATTGAATGTAATACGATTAAATTGATTCATTTTTAGCTATTTTAAGGCAAATATAGAGGTTTTTAATGAAAGTTGCTTTGAAAAATCGCTAATTATCTTTATGTGATACACCCCTCAGTATTTTCACTCTATTTTTTCTAAAATCGTTTTATAGTAGGCTTCTGTTATGCCATATTGCGCCAGATATTGGTAGTCGTCTTTCATGCCTGACCAAAAATCTGCCTTATTTTCAAAATGGCTTAAACTGGTTTGATAACACTTTACAGCTTTTTCTTCTTCATTTTTACAGAGATAGATATGACCTAACTTCATTTGGCTTGCAATCATATCACCTAATTCTATGGCTTTCAAAAGTATAGGTTCAGCTTCATTTATGTTTCCAAATTTTATGTGGCAAAGTCCTAAAATACTATATGCTTCACAGTAATCAGGTTTTATGATAATAGCTTTTTGACAATATTCTATTGAAATAGCATAATTATCAATCATAGTATAAATTAACCCTAAACAATAAAAGGCTTCATATGAATCTGGATTGATTTCAATGACTTTTAAAAAATATTCAATTGCTTTAGTATTTTCACCGTTTTTCAAGTAAACAATACCCAAATTGTTAAATGCTTCGAGGTAATCGGATTTTATGTCAATGGATTTTTGAAAATATTCAATTGATTTGTCTTTGTTATCTAAGTTGTAATAGGTTTTACCCATGTTGAAATATGCTTCGTGGTAATCAGGCTTAAAGGCAATTACTTTTTGATAAGATTGTATCGCTTTGTCATAGTCACCTTTGTCGGAATAGGCACTACCCATATTGCAAAATGCCTCGTGGTAATTGGGCTTAATGTCAATGGCTTTTTGATATGATTCTATCGCTTTGTCGTAATCACTTTTAGCGTCATAGGCACTACCCATCCAGTAAAATGCCTCGTATTTATCAGGCTTAAAATCAATGGCTTTTTGATAACATTCAATCGCTTTGTTAAAATCGGGTTTACAGTAATAGGCATTACCCATAGTATAAAAAGCCTCGTGGTCATCGGGCTTAATGTCAATGGCTTTGTGTAAATATTCAATTGCTTTCTCGTTGTTACCTTTGATATTATTTATGAAACCAAAATAATACAATGCCTCATAGTAATTAGGTTTATTTATTATAGATTTTTCAAGATATCCAATTGCTTTATCGTAATTATTCTTAGTTGAAACGAGGAATAAACTGCCTAAATAATATAAATAAGCAAGTAGCTCTTGTTCTTTTAAATAATCTTTTTGTAAAATATCTTCAATAAGTTGTTGAAGTATTGTGTAATTTTCTGTTTTAAGTTCTTCAATGGCGGTTGTTATTCTAAGTCCCCATCCTTTAACAATATCATGGTGATTATCATTACCAGCATCATGTAGTGTTTCGCCAAAAATAGTATATGAAGATAAACCAAAAGTCATCCATTTTTTCACAACAGAAGCAATAGCAATAGGAATATTTTTATCAGGCTTGGCACAAAGCGCATGATACAACCGCTCTTGCTCATACGCCAACCATGTTTTATGCTCAAAAGCCGCATCCTCGTCTAATTCCAAATCGTGTTGTAGCATTTCATAATAATCAGTCAAGGCTTGATGCTGATTGACCCATTCTTTAGGCGAGCGTGTGCGGACATAGCGCAACATTTGGTCACGCACCACATTGTGATACGCCCAATAATCACCCCGCCGCAAGACAAAAGGTTGCTTACAAAGCCAATCAAAATAGGCTTTGCATTGGGCTTTATCGGGTAAAAAGCACTCGATTATGTCTTGATTGAGTTTGCGGGGTAGGGCTGCGGCTAAAGCAATATGCCGTTGGTGTGCATCAACCACCCATTTCAAAAAACGCTCAACGGCAGTTTCACAAGCATCTTGTACGCCCCCCTTACCCGATTTTGCTGCTTCGGTCAACCATGCCATCAAGACGGGCAAGCGACCCGATAAATGGCTAATATCCGCTTTTATGGCGGGGTCAAAAATGCCGTGCGAATTGAAATAAGTATCCGCTTCATATTCGGTAAAAGGCTCTAAGGCAATCGGTTGCGTAAGTTCTGTAAAAGCAGACCAACGGTTCGTACTGAGGGGGTCTCTGCCTGCGATAATCAAAAGGATATTGGGTGGAATATCGCCATATTTATCGTTTAAAACGTCTAAAAGCCATGTTTCTAAAACGGTATCGGTTTCTTCAAAAGTATCAATGAAAAAACAGATAAGTTTTTTATCGGCAGCGTGTTTTGTAATCCCTTTCCAAAACAAAGGCGTTAAGACTTTCAAAGGCTCTAAAACCAATTCTACTTCGTCTTTATTGCCTATTTTTTTACGAGCAAAATCTGCCCATTCACTCACCGCACTTGAAATACCGTCTTCATCAATAAAACCGCCAATCAATTCAGCACCGGGTAGTTTTTTCACTTCTTTTATAGCCCCTTTGGTCAAAGATTTCATAAAACCGCCCAATGTGCCTTTGGGTTTTTCGGGGTCGGCTTCTAATTTCTTGGTTTCTTGTAGGTAAGTCTTATAGTTTTTATCAAAATCAGACAGTTCAGCCTCTTGGTTTTTAAACTGTTGAGCGACTCGTTCCATCCACTCTAAAATGGATTTGGTATCTTCATCAGTATAGGCGGTGAGGCAATTGTTTTCTTCGGCAATCGTCTTGTATTGCTGACTCAAATAGCTTTTACCCACGCCTCCTTGCCCATAAATATTGATAATGGCATACGGGTCTGTGGCTTTCAGATTGTTGTTGAAAACGGTTAAATGCTCGCTGCGTCCAATAAATTTGGCTTCTTGTTTGGCTTTGAGCCTGTCTTTAAATGTTTTTGCCATTGTTGTTTAAGATTGCAAGTTCGGGTATGTACTTTTATGTGGCTGATTTATGAGAACGAAGATAGGCTATTTTAGTATATCTGAATCAGGATTCATAAGATTTTTGGCTCTTTGACAATTTTTGTGGAGATGCCTGAATCCGTGCCACCGCTTCAAGCGGTGACACGGGTTTTAGCCTTCAGTATCGGAACAACAAAAATTGTCGAAGAGCCAAAAATATTATGAATCCTAATTCAAGTTACCCCCCTCAGTATTTTCAACATTTTTCCCCCTTTTCAAAAAAAGTATTATATTTGTAGGATGAAAAGAGAGGATGATATACATGAAACGGGGTAAAATCCCGAAAAGTAAAGACGTTGCAGTGCAACGTCTCTACGTCATTTCTCATAGCATTTTGGGGTATTTTGCCAATGTAGAGATGTTGCACTGCAACGTCTTTGCTTAATTTTGTCGTTAAATTAGCGGCATTTTACCCCGTTTTATGTATAAATGCTCGTTAATTCTAAAACAAAACCAAAACCGACTTGTACTATGAGATTAGAACAATATCCTATAAAAGCCTATGAAGATTTATTGGAATTTGAATTTATTAGTGAAGGTCCCAAAGGACAGATAACAAAATTAGTTCAATTTTTAAAAATTGATGAAAATGTCTATAATTTAGCGTTTGGAGATAAAAAAGAGGGTGAAAATGACATAGATGATAAAATTATCACCGACAATAAAGACAGTCAAAAAGTATTAGCAACTGTTGCGGCTACTGTGCTTGCTTTTACTGAAAAGTATCCTGAAGCATGGATAATTGCATCGGGAAGTACACAGTCTCGAACACGACTATATCAAATTGGGATTTCAACAAATTATGAAGAACTTCAACAATATTTTAATGTTTATGGATACTACGAACAGTGTTGGGTGAAATTTCAAAAAAATATCATTTATGATGCTTTTGCAGTTAAAAGAAAATAAAAAAATGGAAAATATAGTAGAAATCAATAGGCTTCAAGCTCCCATTGTCATCTTGGACGAGCAATTAAATCCTTATAAAAACAGGGTTCTTTTTCCAGAAAAAGTAAAAAGAGCAAAAGAAATACTAAGGCAATCGGGACTTCCCAACGAGGCATTATTGAATGCTGAACTTAATAATTCAAACCCTATTGGTGCTTTAATCAAGCAAACCCGCTTGCAACGCCATCTTTCAGAAGAAGATTTAGCTGCCTTATTGGGTGTTGAAGATACTGTGGTTTTCAAGTTGGAAAACAATGATACAAGCGTTTCAATGGCAACAATTCTTCAAGTTTTTCATGTTTTAAATGCGGAATTGTCATTTGTTGTGAAATTGCAAAAGTAAAGCCTATATATACTATTCAAAAGTATAATAAAAAAGCTGTTCCTTCACTTGGGCAGCTTTTTTTATACCCCCTCAGTATTTTCACCCTTTTTGACTGTCTTGAAATAAAAAACACAACACCTTGATAATCAACACCTTAAATAAAATACTACACCCTTGAAAATCGTAACATCTTTTTTAATTAAGCGTTGATAGAACGATGGGCAGCGTACTTTTGAATTTGAATTTATCATTTGAATTAGGATGCTAAGGATAGGCTGTACAAACGGGTAAAAAAAGTTCCCCCCGTTTTTGGCATTTTCACTAAATCGAAAAACGCCACTTTCTTTACT
>JAYUQN010000221.1:0-15557 GCA_043756725.1 Saprospiraceae bacterium | reverse complement strand
CAAGTCCTGGTTGATTGACAGATAAACTAATATAACCATCTGACTCAGGCGAAGCCATAAAACTTCCTTTTTGAATCACCGATTCAGAAGGTTTATGAGGATTGAAGTAAACCTCATAAGTCCCTTCACCATAATTATTAGAAGAAATCCTAAAATTTATAGATTGCCCAACAGAGAAACGTTGTTTAGCATTATCTAATGAAATTTTGATTTGGGCTTGAGAAATCGGTAAGAAAAAACCATAGAAAAGAATGAATAGTAGGTAACGTTTTGAGATGATAATCATGTTGTAGAAAATGTCATAGTGATTAATATGTGTTTTTCGTTAGTGTATGTTATTAATATGTCACAAAATAAAAAAAATTGCATAATATAAAAAATATATTTAAAGAGTTAACATTTTATTTGCAAAATAAAATGGCTTTAATTATGAAAATTAAATAACCCCTGTAACAAATACCTAACAGTAGAAACATACCTCCAATGTACTTACGAGGTTTCGCCTTTAAAAGATTTTTCCTCGTTTTAAGCATAAGCATATACGCTTTTTTCGTACTTTGCACCAAATATTTAAATTATGAAAGCCATTTATCTGAATAAATACGGCAACAGTGATGCTGTTTTTGAAATAAAAGAAACAGAAATACCCATAGCTGGAAAAGGAGAGTTAATCATTAAAGTCCACAGCTTTGGGTTAAATTTTGCAGACGTGGTAGCGCGTAGAGGTTTGTATCCTGAGGCTCCCAAAAACCCTGCTGTGTTGGGTTATGATGTTGCAGGTACGGTTCACGCTCTGGGTGAGAGCACTAAAGGTTTCGAAATTGGACAACGTGTTACAGCTGTGACCCGTTTTGGAGGTTATGCCGAATATGCCAAAACCATTCAAGAAGGCGTATCCCTTATACCCGATAATATGGATTTTGCTACTGCAACTGCTTTGGTAACACAAGGCTGCACCGCTTATTTTTGTGCTTATGAAAGTGTAAAATTGCATGAAGGTGATAGGGTTCTTATACACGCCGCCGCAGGGGGTGTGGGTAGTTTATTAGTACAAATGGCGAAACATGAAAAATGTATCGTTTATGGTACGGCTTCGGGTAAAAAAATGGATTATCTGAAAAGTATAGGCGTTGATTATCCCATTGATTATACCCAACAGGATTTCAACCAAATTATTAAAGATAGCAACCAACGTATAGATGTCGCTTTTGACAGCGTAGGCGGTAGCACATTTAAGAAAAGTATGAAAATCTTAAATGCGGGCGGGCGTATGGTCACTTTTGGTGCAGCAGAACAAATCAATGGCAACAATACCAATAAATTAAGGGCGTTGAAAACCGTTTTCAGCTTTGGCATTTTTTCACCACTTCAGTTGCTGATGACCTCAAAAGCCATTATCGGGGTCAATATGTTGAAAATTGCAGATAGTTGCCCTGCTATTTTCAATCGGTGCTTGAATGCGGTCGTAAAAATGGCTCAAAAAGGCATTATTCAGCCCAGAATTGACAAGGTTTTCAACGCAAAAGACATTGCACAAGCTCATGATTACTTAGAAAGCAGACAATCTATCGGGAAAGTTGTAGCAGAATGGTAGATTTATATTGAAATCAGAGAAAAACGAAAAGGGGGTTAAAAGTCAAAAATACTGAGGGGGGTAATACTGTGATATTTTAATAAAATTTCACACTATTACCCCCCTCAGTATTCCAGAAGTTTTCAACGTTTTATATCAATATTGAAAAATAAGCGATTGTGCGGGAAACCCGAACAAGCATTTTTCCCGAACAAGCTTTGCTACCTTTTCAGGCACCATTGCTTCCCAACCTTCTTCATCATGTTTTATCATCCGCAAAACTTGTTTGGAGTAAATATGCAGATTTTCAGGATGAAAACCTTGAATATCAATGATTTGCTTAGCATCTAATAAGTGTTTATACAAAAATTTGACTTCATCGGGTACTGGCATATTCTCTGCAGTCATCATTTCATTTGTACCTTCTTGCAAAATCGGATAGGCATAAACAGTTACATTGCGGGTGAAAAGCTCACCAAAAGCTGTTAATAGCCTTCCGTCTAAGTTGTTGTAATATTTTTCATTGATAGTATCCAGCAATTGTTTCACACCGACCACCATGCCCAATTTGGGTATTTTGAAATCTAAAAAATAACGTATCAACTTTTGATGTTGCTCACAATTGGTAATCATCACCGTTTGTCCCAATGCGCACAACAAATCGGCACGGTCAAGGAAATCTTGTTCGTCAAGGTCACCTTCCAACATCAAGTTATCTAAAGTTATTTCCGTGAATAAAAAACTTTTTTTAGCATCAATGTCTTTTTCTTTTCTAAACTGATCCCACGAAGCGTAAATCATATCTTCATTTACCAAGGTCAAAGGGCGAAAACTGCCCCGTACCACAAGCACGTTTTTTTTATATAAAAACTCAGATGGATGAACATTACGCTTATCGGGACCGAACATTGCCACGTCGCTCATCTTGTGTTTAATCAACCATAAACTCAACAAGCGATTGTCAATATCATTAAAATCAGGGCCACTCAGCCGCACCATATCTATTGAGATACGTCCATGAAGGCTATCCATGAGGGACTGTAGTAAAATTTCAACATCATTGTGATAACGATAGACGCCATAAATCAAATTCACGCCCAATACACCAATGGCTTGTTGTTGCAAACGGTTGTCATTGTCCAACATTTTTACATGAATGACCAAATCATTGGTTTTGTGCCCCGGTTTCAATTGAAACCGCAAGCCCAACCAGCCTTCTCCTTTTATGGTTTTAGTAAAATTGATAGACGCAATGGTATCCGCAAATGCAAAAAAATTTGTCTTTGGGCGTTCATGCTTTAGGCGGGTTTCCATAAGTTCAAACTCATGGTCAAGCATTTTATACAAACGGCTCTCGCACACATAGCGACCGTTGGGTTCGGGTCCATAAATTTCATCTGAATAGACCTTATCATAAGCAGACATGGTTTTGGCAATTGTGCCTGCGGCTGCCCCGACTTGAAAAAAATAACGCGCTACTTCCTGCCCTGCTCCAATTTCAGCAAAAGTGCCGTAAATGGAATCATCTAAGTTTATTTCAAGGGCTTTTTGTTCTGTTTCAAGACTTTGACGGTGTTTTTTATTAACTGCCATTGGAGACTTTACTTTTTTCTAAAAAATACTGAGGGGGTTATTTGCCTGTAAAATGTTTCAACATAATCACTTCTCGCTCTGTAAGTGTGCGATAGCCGCTTCGAGGTAAATCTTTCTTAGTCAAACCACCATAATAAACACGGTCAAGTTTGACAACTTCGTAGCCTAAATGTTCAAAAATACGGCGAACGATGCGATTTTTACCGATATGAATTTCAATCATAATTTCATTTTTGCTCGCCCCTTCTGCATAATTGATAGCATCTACCTCTGCAATACCATCGTCAAGTTTTAACCCCTCAGTAATTTGTTTCAAATCGGCGGCAGTTAAAGCTTTATTTAGTACGGCGTGATACAATTTTTTCACTTTATAACTTGGGTGGGATAGTTTTTGGGCTAAATCGCCATCATTGGTCAAAACCAAAAGCCCTGTGGTATCACGGTCAAGCCGTCCAATGGGGTAAATGCGCTCTTTTATGGTTCTGCGAATAATGTCCATCACGGTTTTTCTACCTTTTTCATCACTTGCTGTTGTAATGGTATCTTTGGGTTTATTGAGCAAAATATAGATTTTTTTTGCTTCAAGGGCTATGGTTTTACCTTTATAGGCTATAATATCTTTGGGTAAAACACGATAACCGATTTCAGTTGACACAACACCATTTACAGTAATATGACCTTCTTTTATCAAATCGGCAGCAGCACGGCGAGAAGCCACACCACAAAGTGCCACAAATTTATTAAGCCGCATATCCTCATCATCTTCAGGAAGCGACCTTTCAATAACAGGCTTGAAAACACCCCGTTGTTTTTTGTCGAATACTTTAGAAACTGTGCGTTTACCGCCACCTACTTCTTTTTTATTACCACTTGTCTTTTTCATTTATCACTTTAAAATTGTCAATACTCTAAAAACCTCATGGCGCCCTTTGTGGGTTTCAGTGAGGCTAAACCGCAAATGTCGGTCTTTTTTCTAACTTAAAATAATCTCTTTGTTGGCTTTGAGCGAATTGTTCGCTAAATTCGCATTTTAATAAAAATACAACGCTTTCTATGCTCAATCAAGATAAACTTAGGACAATTTTTGGTCTGAAAATAGCGTATTTGCGCCAACAAAAAGGCTTGTCTTATCAGCAATTAGCAGATTTGACAGAGCTTTCCATGTCGTATGTCCATGAAATTGAAAAAGGGAAAAAATATCCCAAAGCAGATAAAATATTAGTATTAGCTAAGGCTTTAGATACCACTTATGACGAGTTGGTGTCTGTTCATGCCTCAAAACGATTACAACCTATTATTGATTTGCTCGAATCCGAGTTTTTTCAAGTCTTTCCAATGGATATGTTTGGTATAAGCCCCGACAAGCTATTGGAGTTATTTGTTCATGCCCCTGACAAACTCAATGCTTTTATTTCTACCATTATCAAAATTGCGCGCAATTATCAGATGCAGACTGAAAACATCTATACAGCAGCCCTGCGAAGCTATCAAGATATGAATGATAATTACTTTGGCGATGTAGAACAAGCTGTTCAGAATTTCAAAACTGACAATAAAATATCTGTAAAACATTTGTTTTCAACAAATTACCTTGAAAATTTGTTGAAAAAACAATATGGTATTAGCATTGACAGAAAAAAAATGGCAGCGCAGAAACAATTGAAAGGCGTTAGGTCGTTTTATACTGAGGGGGGTAAAAAATTGTATATCAATAAGGATTTGAAGCCTGCACAAGAGAATTTTTTGATTGCCCGCGAGTTGGGTTTTCAATATCTAAATCTAAAAGAACGCCCGTATGAAACCGTGATAATGAAAGCTGAAAGTTTTGAAAAACTGTTTAACAATTTTAAAGCCTCTTACTTTGCTTCCGCCCTTTTGATGGATGAAAATGAAATGGTTGCAGATATAAGAAACTGGGCAGCAATGCCTAATTGGAATCCCACATTTTTCATGGCATTTATGGAAAAATATGATGTGACTTCTGAAATGTTTATCCAACGGTTGACCAATATTTTACCGCATCATTTCAAAATTAATGACTTGTTTTTCATTCGAATCCATGCCGATGAGCCTATAAAAACATTCAAAATGACGAAGGAATTGCACCTCAGTCGTATTCATAAACCCTACGCTAATGAGATGAACGAGCATTATTGCCGTCGTTGGATTTCAGTGAATGCCATAAAACAATTGAAAACGACCATTCAGTTGGATAAAAATACGGTTCATGTCTGCGATGCTCAAATATCCCGCTATTGGGAAACTGATTTAGAATATTTCTGCGTCACGGTCGCCAAACCCAATACCAATAACCCGAAAGAAAGTCTCAGCGTCACTTTGGGTATTTTGATTGATGACAATGCGCGTCGCCTTTTCCGTTTTTTAACAGACCCTAATATCAAAAATAAAGTGGTGAATACGACTTGCGAACGTTGTTCAGTCCCAGATTGTAGCGAACGAGCCGTTGCCCCTATTTTTATTGAAAAAATGAATGAACAAAAAGAGATTGAAATGGCTTTACAAGAACTATCTCATTTTTGACCACAAATTTGACAAATACATCTAAAATGAATCAATTGTTGAAACAAATTATCGTTTTACCCATAAAAGCTTATCGTATTTTTCTATCCCCTTTTTTGGGTGCAAATAAATGCCGCTACAACCCAACTTGCTCGCAATACATGATAGAAGCCATCATGGAATGGGGCATACTGAGGGGGGGATGGATGGGATTGAAGCGTATTTTCCGATGCCACCCATGGTCAACTCATCAACATATAGACCCTGTGCCTAAACGCAATTCTTGATTTTGTTAATTTAATTTATTTTTTTCAAGTGCTTTTGCTGTAACAACAAAAGGTTTTAAGCCCCGATAAAGTATGATAGCAGACAAACAAGAACTAAGTAGCAGCGAAATTGACATAGACAACATAATCGTTTGTGGTGTTCCAAATACCTTGTCGTTAATAAGACCTACCAATAAAGGGCCACAACCTAAGCCAATGAGATTAATGACAAATAGGTAAAAAGCAGAAAATGTACCCCGCATATTGGCAGGAATAATTTCTTGTAAAGCTGCTGTTGCTGCGCCATAAGGCAGTGAACTTGTAAAACAAAAAAGGGATATTAAGACAATCGTCAACCCAATAGGCGGTTTTCCATAAAACCAAAGTGTGAGTAGCAGTGTCAAAGCACAAATGGCTGCTGCCGTCATGCCTTGAAATGGTACCCGCATTTTAGCATCAACAACGTTGCGGTTTGACAAAAAGTCGGCATACCGACCGCCTGAAATTACGCCAAGTGTTGAAAACACTGTTACCAATCCACCAAAAAGCACACCTGCTTCACTCGGTGTCATACCATAAAGGCGAATGAGTGAAGACGTTGTCCAGGATGTAGCCCCATAGCTTGCCGTTGCCATAAGTGCAATGCCTATATTTAAGCTTAAAATAGCGGTGCGATTTTCCCTAAAATATTGCCGTATTTCAGTTGTAGAAGCAACCTTATGCCCTGCTCCTTTTCGGGTAGGCTCCCGAATTGTGATGGCAATAAGTGCCACTATTAATAGACCGGGTAAGCCCACCATAAAAAAGACGGTTTGCCACGGACGTACAAGCCCAACAATCGGCAAATCCCACATACCTTGAACACTCACCAATTTAATAATAAGAGCAACTAATAAAATTGACAAACCAGAACCGAGATAAACCCCCATGTTATAAAAACCCAAAGCCGTACCTAATTTATTTTTTGGAAAATAATCCGTAATTATGGAATATGCCGCAGGGGACAAAGCCGCTTCACCCACGCCTACACCCATACGAAGGATAAATAAAATCCAGTAGGTATTTGCCAAACCACATAGAGCCGTCATAATACTCCAAACGGTAATACCAACCACAATTATTATTTTTCGGCTACGCCTATCTGCCAACCAGCCAATCGGTAAGCCCAAAAAAGTGTAAAATATAGCAAAACTAAAACCGATTAGCAAACCAACTTGCGTATCACTGATACCAAAATCTCGTTTGATGGGTTCAACCAATAAGGCTAAAACTTGACGGTCTATAAAAGAAGAAATGTAGGCGAGCATGAGGACTGAAACAACATACCAGGGATAGCGCAAAGTAGAGGATGTGGATTGCATGAGGAATAAAGTTGACGTTTAAAGTTAGAAATTTCTTTTCGCTGAAAAATACAAAAATGATTTGAATATTCAGTCATTAGAACTAAAACTTAAGAAACTTCTTTGAAAAGTGAGGGATTAGCAGAATATTTTATTTACTATAAATACAACATCCCAAATTTTACAACGAGGTAAATTGGGGATGTTGTATTTATAGTGAATAATGACTGCTGTCACCTATTTTAAAAGCGTCACACTTCCAAAATCTGTTTTTTCAATACCTTTACATTTATATTTCACTTTCCATAAAAAAACTCCCGGATTCACCTTTTGTCCATTGAAAGTACCATCCCAACGTTCAAAGCGGTCTTGGGTGAAAAATACACGACCGCCCCAACCATCAAGCACTTCGAAAGCTAAGACTTCATCAATAGCATAAGGGTTGGATATAAAAAAGGCATCATTTAATCCATCGCCGTTGGGTGTAAAGGCTTTGGGTACAAAGAGGCGATTACATTCAAGGTCTTTGGGGTCAATTACTTTAATTTTCACCGTATCCAAAGCCGTACATTGTTGCTCTTTAATAGCCAAAATATATTTGAATTCACCACCTTTGGCAGGTGTTATGGTCGTGGTTGCACTTTTATCGTCCGAAACGCCATCTTTGGGACTCCATGTAAAATCTGTTGCACAAGTAGTTGTTACATTCATTTTAATACTACTCCCAAGAAAAATAATCGTATCCCGATTGGCGATGCGATCGGGTGCTACATATAATGCCGCAGCTTCATCATCATTGATGGCACGGTCATAAATGCGCAACTCGTCAATAAAACCCGCATATTTACGGTCAGTAGAACCAATACATGGGCTTTTGGCTAAAGTTAAAGCCGCATCGTTGTTAATAGCAACCCGTTTACCTGAAAGGCTTGTTTGTGCAGCTCTACTATTCACATAAAGCGTTAATTTATTAAAATTACGCGTAATAACGATGTGTTGCCAACACCGTGCAAAATCTAATTTTTGAACGACAATATTGCGTGTTCGTGTATTCTCATTCAATTCTACACTAATTTGATTGTTGGCAGGCGTATAGCGAATAGCAAAGGAACTGTCAGTACCACAATTTTTACGTTTTGCTAAAATATCATAAGTAGCAATCGCACCGGCTTGCGTAGCTGGCTTGAAATAAAAACTGATTGAAAAATCTGCCGTTTTAAAATTATCAAATACAGCAGGACCAATAATGATAGACTCACTTGATATACCATCTAAGCGCAAGGCGTTACCCATTACACCACAACCCAATGTCGAATCGCCTCCCATAACAGCTCGGTTGCCATTACCGCTCTTGTCAACAATAGGATAGCCATCAAATGGAAAATGAGCAACCAAACCATCATTGAGTTTTACAGTTTGGCTACTTAATGTATAAGTAATTGATAATAAAAGAATTATGTTGAATAATTTCATGTGCAATAACAAATCGGTTGTTTTAAATACAATTTTTAAAGTAAAATTTAATATAAAAACACCCCCTCAGTATAGAAAGCATTTTTAGTAAAACGATAAGCTAAAGGTTTGAATTGTTAGAGGACTTAGAAATAATTATGTTCGCAGATTAAGGGAAAAATTTTGTTGCTGTAATTTTTCGTGTGCAATTGTAGAGACGTTGCACTGCAACGTCTCTACGTGGTTCATATTAACAAGGTTATTGTAAAAAAAATGCCCACTTGCCCACAAAAAATTACAGCAACAAAATTTTTGATAGAAATAAAACATCTCAAAAGATATTCTAAACTTTTTATCCGCCAAGCCCTTTAAACATATCCCCCATACCGGGTGGCAACATTTGTTCCATCATTTTTTGCGTTTGTTCCGCAGCTTGGTTGCCCGCTTCCTCAAGTGCCCGATTGAGCGTCGCAATAAGTAAATCTTCTAATTGCTCTTTATCGGTCAGCAGAGCTTCATCTGTAATGGCGATATTGACAATTTCCTTTTTGCCATTCACTGTTACCGAGACGCCGTCACTCTTTTCTTCTACGACAATATCGGCTGCTTTATCCAGCATTTCTTTTTGTTTTTTTTCAAAATCTCCGAATATGTTACCAAACATGGTGAAAGGTTTTTTAATGAAAATAATATTGTTAAATTTATGGTATATCCCTATATTAGCGACTCCCGAGAAAATTGGAAATCGTAAAGCTGCAAAACTACTATCTTTTTCATCCAGAAAGTATCTTTTTCAAAAGATTAGGTATTTTTTTGAAAGCATTTTTTCATAAATGTATAAAATACTGAGGGGGGTATTTTTATTATGAGAATAAGTCTTAAATTTGAAATCTAATTTCTAAACCCATTTTAACCATTTCCTCAAAGAGTTTTAAAAAGATGAAAACACTCCACGCGCTCATCGTAGCCATTGACAATTACCCTATTCCGAGCCACTGCCTCAACGGTTGTCGTAATGATGCTTCTGCCTTTGCTGAATACCTTGCCGACTATTCAAAAGCGAATGGTATCACATATCGTGAAAAACGCCTTTTTGATTCAGAGGCAACCCGCCAAGCCATTATGGATAACTTTAGCCACTACAAAGCCGCCAAAGACGACGATGTCTGTGTATTATATTATTCAGGTCATGGTTCGCAAATGGCTGCCGCACCCGAATTTTGGGACGAAGAAGATGGCAAGAGTGAAACCCTCGTTTGCTACGATAGCCGAATGCCTAACGGTCGAGATATGATTGACAAAGAGTTAGCAACTTTAATTTGGCTGGCAACCAAAGACCGTGATGGGCATTTCCTTGCTGTCATGGATTGCTGCCATTCGGGTAGTAACACACGCGACCCAAAAAATGTAAAGGAGCGCAAAACGAGAGAAGACTCGCCTTTCAAACCACGTGATACTTCTGCTTTTTTTGGCAAAGAATATTGGAAAAAGTCTCAACCCCCTTCGTCTCGTCATGTGCATCTTGCTGCTGCCAAATCAGATGAAACAGCGAAAGAGCTTATTATAGATGGTAAACAACGCGGGGCTTTCACTTCTAACCTTATAAAAGCTTTGAAAGAGACAGGGGCGATGGTGAGTTATCAAGAACTCATGTCCCGTGTATCCCAACGTGTGATAAATTTGGTTGAAAAACAGACCCCTCAGTGTGCTGCCTACAAAGTGACTTCCGATTTGGGTTTAACTTTTATGGGTGCTTCGACAAAAAAAGGTGAATTTTTAGTCAGTTTTGATAAATCGGAAGGTTGGATAATCAACGTTGGTGCCGTGCAAGGATTACCCGCTTCAGGTGCTACTTTTTTGCTTGAAAAAGGACGTGAAATTCGTACTACGTCAGTTTTAACCAATTATTCAAAAGTGGACGGCATGAATTTGGACGCCAAAGACAAGCAGTTTAAAGCCACTTTGAAAAATGTTGATGAAATTACGCTTAATTTGCCTCGTTTAAAAGTGTCTTTTTCAAAAGACAGTGAAAAAGAAGGAGTGACTGCTTTGAATGCAGCTTTCAGTAAAAGCCCTACTTCCTTAGTTCAACTTGTGGACAATCCGAATGATACTGATTACCTTATCCGAGCCATTGACGCAACCTATCGTTTAACAAAACGCGAGGATGTCACCGCTGATTTTCCAATATTTCGTCGTGTTGAAGGCTATAATGTTATGTCTGCTAATGCTTTTCTGCAAAATATGCAAACGGTCGCTACTTGGCAAGCCAAATTATTGCTTGACAATCCTTTGACTAAAATTCAAGATAGCGAATTCGAACTCATTGTTTTAGATGGCAATGATAAATCTTTCCCTACTACCAAAAAGATTGGCAATAATAAAACCCAAACACTCACCCATTACGAACTCTGCCAACCTGCTGAGGATAAAGAAGTAATCGTTCAATTTGCCATTAAAAACACGGGTAATAGACCTTATTGGGTAAGTGGCGTCTTTTTTAGTAGCGATTTTGGCATCACCAATGAAATTTTACCTAAAAAGCAAATTGCCCCGGGGCAAACGGCTTGGATAGAGTTTGAAAATGATAAACACATACCTATGATGGTACAATCGGCTTATCTATCATGGGGTATTCGTGAAATTCAAGAATATTTGAAGTTTTTTATCAGTACCGACCCCATTGATACATCCATACACAATCAAGATGCCCTCGAATTAGATGTTAAAGAAAGTAGCAAAAGGGCTATGCAACGGGCTACTTCCTCTATTCCTGCCAATGATTGGCGGACTATTTTAGTACCTTTGAAAGTTATTTGCCCTGAGAAAAAGGTAGTATAAGTTTATTTAAGAATCTAATCAATTACATAATCAAATTTTACAACAATGAAGAAAAAACTACAGTATTCCCTATTCGTTTTCACCCTTATTGGATTGGCGTTCGCTTGTTCACCTAAAACAGCACAACAAGCACAAGGCGGTAAAAACATTGAAACCCCCGCTGGCAAACGCAAATTTATTGACCCTGTAAACATGAACCTTGCGGTGCGCCCACAAGATGATTTTTACGAATATGCCAATGGCGCTTGGCTGAAAACGGCTGTTATTCCTCCTTCCGAATCCCGCTGGGGCAGCTTTAGTGAGTTAACAGAATTTAACCAAAAAGCCTTAAAAGAAATTTGTGAAGATGTGGCGTCCAGCAAAAACGAAAAAGGCAGTGTCCGACAAAAAGTCGGTGATTTTTATGCAGCTGGCATGGATTCTATGGCTATTGAAAAAGCAGGTATTGCACCCTTAAAGCCTTACATTGACCGCATTAACAATATCAAAAACTACGCTGGTTTACTCGATGAAATTGCATCGCAATATGCCGAAGGCAGGGGCAGTATTTGGGGTTTATCTGCCCGCCAAGATGCAAAAAATTCGACAAATGTCGTTGTTCATTTATCGCAAGGTGGTACACGCATGCCTGACCGTGATTATTATTTGAAAGATGATGAACGTTCAAAAAAAATACGCACGGCTTATGAAGCGCATATTTTGAACACATTCCGCCTTTTAGGTGATAATGAAGCAAAAGCGAAACAAGCCGTTGTAGATATTATGAAAATGGAAAAAGCTTTTGCACAAGCCCAACAAAGCCGTGTGGAACGCCGCGACCCCGATAAGCTTTATAATAAAGTAAGCATAGCAGACCTTGAAAAAATTTGCCCACAAATGAATTGGGAGCCTTTTTTCAAAAAAACGGGAGCGGTAAGCGCCTACATGATTATAGATAATCCTAAGTTTCTGCAAGAAGTCAATAATTTTCTAAAAAATGGACAGTTGGACGACTGGAAAACTTATTTGCGTTGGAATCTTATAAAAGGTGCAATGGCTTATTTGTCGTCTCCTTTTGTCAATGAAAATTTTAAATGGACGCAAGTATTATCAGGGCAAAAAGAAATGCAACCGCGTTGGAAACGAGTCAGTCAAATGACTGACGGTGTGTTGGGCGAAGCGTTGGGTGAAATTTATGTGAACAAATATTTCAAACCCGAAGCCAAACAGCGGATGCTGGAACTGGTCGGCAACCTTGTTAAAACCTATGAAAAGCGCATAAAAGCCCTTGACTGGATGAGTGAAGAAACCAAACAACGGGGTTTGCTCAAACTTGGTACTTTCATCAAAAAAATTGGTTATCCCGACAAATGGCAGGATTATACCCCCCTCAGTATAGACCGCTCAAAAAGCTATCATGATAATGTTATTGCAGCTTCAAAGTTCCGTTACAACGATATGATTAGCCAAATTGGAAAGCCAGTTGATAAAACACGCTGGTTTATGTCGCCACCAACGGTGAATGCTTATTACAATCCTACTATCAATGAAATTGTATTCCCAGCAGGTATATTACAGTTTCCTTTTTTTGATAACGATGCCGATGATGCAGTCAATTATGGTGGTATAGGGGCTGTCATTGGACATGAAATTTCACATGGTTTTGATGACCAAGGTCGCAAATTCGATTTGGAAGGCAATCTTAAAGATTGGTGGACAGCAGACGATGCTAAAAAATTTGAAACCAAAGCCAATATGGTGGTTGACCAATACAACAATTACAAAGTGCTTGACACAATGCGTGTGAATGGCAAATTAACTTTGGGTGAAAACATAGCTGATTTCGGTGGTTTAGCTGTTGCTTACGATGCGTTCAAAACCTACTCGCCCCAAGCAAAAAGTTTGGATAAATGGGATGGTTTCACCGCAGACCAACGCTTTTTCCTCTCTTGGGCACAAGTGTGGCGCAGTACACAACGACCCGAAGCTTTAGCCAATCAAATTCAAACCGACCCACATTCGCCCGGTAGATTCCGTTGCAATGGCCCCTTGACCAATATGGTTGAGTTTTACACAATATATGGTGTGAAAGAAGGGGATAAAATGTGGCGACCTGAAACAGAACGTGCGAAGATTTGGTAAAATTGAATTTTAAGCATGAAAATAGAGAGGGGGTATCTTTTATGGAAAGATACCCCCTTAGTATTTTCATGCTTAAAATATTCATTTTCAATATTTTACAAATTAAAAATTAAAAATTTCTATAAAAAAAGCGTTACTATACTAAAGGACTAATTGCTTCACCGTATCTTTGCACATGGAAACAGTAAATTTAGATACAAGCAAGTTTTTAGGCGAAGCCCTTACCTACGACGACGTTCTCCTCGTCCCTGCGTTTTCGCAAGTCCTTCCACGTGAAGTTGATATTAAAACAAAAATCACACGCAATTTAACTTTAAATGCGCCAATGGTGTCCGCAGCGATGGATACAGTTACTGAAAAGTCGTTGGCAATAGCCATTGCAAGGCAAGGAGGTATGGGTATAATCCATAAAAACATGAGTATAGAAGCACAAGCTGATCACGTGCGCTCCGTTAAACGCTCAGAAAGTGGGATGATAATTGACCCCGTCACGCTTGCCCCTAACGCAACTGTTGGCGACGCGCGGGCGATAATGAAAAAATACAGCATCGGTGGCATTCCCATCGTTGAATTTGTTGGCAGTGAAAAAAATCATGCAAGCGGTGGTAAATGGGGCAAGTTAGCAGGCATTTTAACCAATCGTGACCTTCGTTTTGAACAAAATGCTAATCGTCTTGTCAGCGAATTGATGACCAAAGACAATCTTGTCCTCGCACCCATAGGAACTGACCTTGAAAAAGCGAAAGAAATTTTACAAAAAAATAAAATTGAAAAATTACCCGTAGTGGACGAATACGGGAATTTGGTAGGGCTTATAACCTATAAAGATATTATGAAAGTGCAGGATTATCCTAACTCTTGCAAAGATTCATTCGGACGTTTGGTTGTTGGCGCGGCTCTTGGCGTGACCCGTGATATGCATGACCGTTTAGATGCCCTTATGGCAGTTGGCGTAGATGTGGTGATTGTTGATACGGCTCATGGTCATTCGGAAGGTGTATTGAATGCGGTAAGTGAAGTAAAAAAGCGGCATCCGTATTTGCAAGTCATCGGCGGGAATGTGGCAACTGGAGAAGGTGCTAAGGCTTTGGCTGATGCCGGGGCAGATGGTGTAAAAGTTGGTGTTGGTCCGGGTTCAATTTGTACAACGCGCATTGTTGCGGGCGTCGGTATGCCACAATTGACAGCCATTTATAACGCATCACAAGCTTTGAAAGGCACAGGTATTCCCATTGTGGGTGATGGCGGTATTCGTTTCACAGGAGACATAGCCAAAGCCATAGCGGCAGGGGCGAGTACCATTATGGCAGGTTCCCTTTTTGCAGGGGTGGAGGAAGCTCCGGGTGAAACGATATTGTTGGAAGGACGAAAATTCAAGGTTTATCGCGGTATGGGTTCTTTAGGAGCCATGCAAGAAGGTTCTAAAGACCGTTATTTTCAAGATGTTGAAGATGATGTTAAAAAATTGGTTCCCGAAGGCATCGAAGGTCGCATCTCTTTCAAAGGCACTTTAGCGGAGGTGATGGTGCAATATATTGGTGGGCTTCGTGCAAGCATGGGGTATTGTGGCGCACGAACAATTGCTGAAATGCAAAATGCCCGTTTTGTACGCATCACCAGTGCGGGTATCATTGAAAGCCATCCACATAATATTACGATTACAAAAGAATCACCAAATTATTCGATACGGTCTTGATGAAATATTAGGTTGGTAGTTTAGGAAAAGGGGTTTTGATAAATAACGGAAAATTATTTCGTGCGTAGGTTTAGTAAACGGAAAATTATTTTTTTTTCAAAAAAAATAATTTTCCGTTTACTAAACCTTTGTCGAGAAGCATTGTAAATTATTGT
>JAYUQN010000220.1:0-2080 GCA_043756725.1 Saprospiraceae bacterium | reverse complement strand
GGCATTTTTTTCAATAACCTTGTTAAAATGAACCACGTAGAGACGTTGCACTGCAACGTCTCTACAATTGCCCACGAAAAATTACAGCAACAAATTTTTCATAAAAATAAAATCAAAAACCACCCCTTCCTCGTGCCAAGCCTGAAAAACAAATCTTAGTTTTTTAAAATGCCAATGTAGAATTAAGTGACGCTAAAAAAATAAGCTATAACAAATGTTTTTTTTTTATAAGTGAAAAACTATTATATTTGTATTAACAAATAAAACCTTGACATGTAAGGTATATTAGAATAATTTTGTATCATATTTTTTTCATTACAATTAACCAAGCTTGCATACCGAGAGAACGGTTCGGAAAAATACATCTTTTTAATTTAAAACCGACCGAATGAATTTCCCCAAAACAATTATAGTCTTTGATAAGAATACGCACCAAACGCAGTCTATTATCAATGCTCTTGACGGGCATTTTCAAGTGCTGAGTTTAGCGTTTCAAAGCATACCCGATGTTCACCATCCGTATGTTGCAGCCATTTTTATTCTTTGCATAAAGCCAGATGAAGCGGTGTATGAGAAAATAGAAGAGCTGAAATTTATCTTTCCCCATCAACCTATTGCGCTCTTTTCACCAACTCCCCAACCCGAGGAAGTCACTTTCGCTATCCGCAAAGGGGCTAAAGGGTATTTCAATTTGCCTGTCAGTGAAACAAAATTAATGGGTTGGCTTCGAGAGGTGTCTGAGCCTTCAAACCCAATGGGCAAGTGGATGAAACGCATATTTTCAAGGTTTTTTACCCCTAAAACGCATTTTCCAGTAGTGGTTGAAAACATTATTCCTTTGCCCGATGTGAAAAAAGTAGAAGCGGTATTTCACTCGGCAGTAGAAATTTTGACAGATGGTTCCATGTCGTTCGAGTCTTCTGAAACGTATGAAAATGCTATAAGTGTCCAGTTTTTTGGCAATTTTCAGGTTTCTATTAATCAAAAAAATATAGCTATCCGCAATGGGGGCTTGCTTTTAGCTTATCTGCTTTTTCAATATCCCCGCCCTGTGCATAAGAAAAAATTGATGGAAAAATTTTGGCCCGATAGCATAGACGATTCTGCAAAAAACTGCCTCAATGCCACCATTTTTTCTTTGCGTCGCTTGATGAATGAAACGGCTCCCAACTACCCCATTATCGTTTTCAAAAACGAACATTATGCCATCCACAATGATTGGCAAGTACATTCTGATGTGCTTGATTTTAAAAATTATTGGGAAAAAGCCCGCACCATTGAGCGCACACAAGGGCTATCCGCCGCTTTGTCGGAGTATCAAAAACTGTCCGATTTTTACAAAGATGATTTTTTATCGAGCTACTCCAAACATGAGTGGGTTCTTGGAGAACGGGACACTTTTCGAGAACGGTATTTGCAGGTGTTGCACCATTTGGCAGACTATTTTTGGGAAATGCGCCAGTATGTTGCTACTATTGAACAATGTCAAACCATTTTAGCTATAGAAGACTGCCTCGAATCCATCCACCGCCGCCTCATCGCTTGTTATATTGAGTTGAAAATGAAAGATAAAGCCCTCCTACAATTTAAACGCTGCGAACAGTCACTGAAAAAAATAAATGCCCATCCGTCAAAAGAAACGGTGGATTTGTATGGTAAAATTAATAGCTTGTGAAAATACGGATTAGAGCTTTAAACTGGCTTTATACGCTTCAAAATAACGAGCGATATACTTGCCAATCACGTCAAATTCGAGATTGACCCGAGTCCCTATTTTCAAAGTATGAAAAGTGGTATGCTCAAAAGTATAAGGAATAATAGCCACTGAAAATGTATCGTTTTGAGGATTGACAACCGTTAAGCTCACGCCATTGATGCAGATAGAGCCTTTGTCAACGAGCAAATACTGTCCGAGGGGACTCCTTTGTCCATAGGACTCCCTTTGGAGGAGAGGGGGGTACTGAAACGTGAAAAACCACGAGCCATTGCGGTCTTCTCTGCCGATGCAGACGCCTGTCAAATCCACATGCCCTTGTACGATATGCCCATCTAATAAAGCTTTAGGCGACATGGCTTTTTC
>JAYUQN010000219.1:0-2083 GCA_043756725.1 Saprospiraceae bacterium | reverse complement strand
AGTATAGCAACTGCGTGTCAAGGCAGACCAGTTTGACAGCTGTACCTTTTAACTTTTGTTCAAGGCGGTGGTATTGCTACCTTAGTCCTTTTCGCCTTCTGGGACTAACGATGCTTACGGTAGTTCACTTGTGTTAGACTTACGCCTCATTTCTGATTCCCTTACCGTCTTGGACTGACAGCAATTGGTCTTGTCTCACGATTCGACCTATTCTACCCCGAAGGATAGGAGGGTTCTCTTTTCCTTAAAGCTTCGCACCTTCCAATTGCTCGGAACGCACGTCTAAGTAGAAAACCGATGGCAGTACATCGGGTTAAGTCTTATCATAATCTCACACAATTTTATTGATTATGACTTGCTTAACAGTGTAAATCAATATATTTACGTCACACTGTCTGGAGTCGAGTAGGCAAGGGCATTTCAGCCCAAGCCGCTCACAGAACCGTACGTGATAGTCTCCCATCATACGGCTCTTGTTATCTAAACCATTCTTCTTATCCCAAATTGCCAATGGACAAATAAATGCGGTTGTTCAGCAGCAAGGGCATCAAATTTCTTTTGTATTGCCCTTACCCCTCGTAGCCGATATTTATTACCTATCCATTTAGAAATTCGTATATCTGCGTCTCTTAATACTTCACTTAGTCCCCATTTGTCTATCTTACAGTAATAATTTAACCAGCCCCGCACTTTACTATTTAATACTTGGGCAAAATCCACAAGTTCTTTGTGTGGGTTTTGTGGATTTATTGACTGTTTAATAGCCGCTCGAATACTTTGTTTTGACCCTTGACTTACAACAGCTCTAAAACATAGATTCAGACCTCTTGTTTTACTCTTTAACATCTTGGGTTGCATACTAAATCCCAAGAACGTAAAACTTCGGTGTTCTCCCTTCCCTTTTCTCCCATAGCCTTCACAAAAGACTATCTTCGTTTTGGTCGGATGTAACGCCAAAGCGTATTGGTCAAGTCTTGTTTTTACTGCTTCTTGAAGTCTTTGTGCTTCTTCTTCTGTTCGGCAATGTATCACTATGTCGTCTGCATAACGTTCAAAGGCTGTATGTGGAAAATGTACGGGTAGCCATGTATCAAGTGCATGATGCAAATACAGATTCGCTAATAGCGGACTGATTACGCCACCTTGTGGTGTGCCTTTTGTCCGTCCCTCTATTTGCCCGTCTGCTTGTTGTACGCCTGCTTTTAACCACCTTTCTACATACATTAATACCCATTTCTCCTCTGTATGCTCCCGCAGCATATTCATTAGTAAGTCATGGCTCAAATTGTCAAAGAAGCCCTTTATGTCTATGTCTAACACCCATGCCCATTGGCGGCAATTCTCTTGACACCGTTCTACTGCTTGGTGGGCACTCTTGTTTGGTCGATAACCATAAGAACTTGAAACAAATTTCGGCTCTAAAATAGCTTCTAAGTGCGTTTTAACTACGCCTTGTGCAATGCGGTCGCTAACCGTGGGTATTCCCAACGGGCGTTCCCCGCCTTGCTTCTTCGGGATAAGTACCGTCTTTACAGCAGGTGGAAAGTAACTACCACTACTCATTCTATTCCATATTTTGTACAGGTTCTTGGACATAGTTTTATCGAACTGTCACTATCTATCTAAAAAAAAAGATAGCTTCTCACTGAGCTTCTTCGCACATCCTTACAGTAGCCTCTCCTGTTCCATAAATAAGCCTATGCTAAGTTCTTGCTGCCTTCGTACCGTTTGCCTTGTAGCCAATAAACAGACGCCCGCTACAATCTTCCTATACTAAGCATCGGGGTATAGTTTTGACAAAAATGCGCTCTTTCGGTAGGTCATCGGTCAGTTCGCTTGCGCTCAACTCCTTAGCACGCACCTGATACTTTGCAGTACCTTTTCCTTTATCGCTCAATACCTTAGCTTTTCACTAAAGCACCATAAGGCGGTTTATACAATCCGTCTGTACAGCTTGTATGATAGACCTACTATCATCTTATTTACAGTTATACAAAGTCTTTTCTTTGTATCTCAGGACACACAATCCTCACGAGCAGCCTCGTTCATTTGCTTAGAGTTGCGGGTTATTTGAGGAAGACAT
>JAYUQN010000218.1:0-2083 GCA_043756725.1 Saprospiraceae bacterium | reverse complement strand
CAGCGGCGTAGAGAATGGCATCTTCCATGCCCAAAAAATCGGCTATTTCACGCTCCAATTCCTTGTGAATATCCTGTGTGCCACATATAAAACGCACACTTGATAAGCCGAAACCATGCGTATCAATTGCCTTCTTAGCGGCTTTATTGACCTGTGGATGGCTCGATAAGCCGAGATAGTTGTTGGCACAAAAGTTTAAAACAGGCTTGCCATTGGCTACTATTTCAGCCGATTGTGGAGAGGAAATGATGCGTTCTTGTTTGAAAAGACCCGCTTCTTTTATATCATTTATTTCATGCTGCAAAGCAGCACCTATTTGTCCATACATTTGTCCGTTGATTTTATAAGGAGGAAGATTTAAACTTTTTCGGGTGCATATCTCTTTTTCAAATGCTGAATCATATCTTCAGTCATTTTAGGTAAATTGAAAAGGGGTTTCCAGTCCCAATCTTTTCGGGCTTGTGTATCATCCACACTTTCGGGCCAGGACTGGGCGATGTCTTGACGAAAATCGGGTTTGTAGGTTATTTTAAAATGGGGAACGAATTTTTTTATTTCAGCATATATTTCAGCAGGCGTGAAACTCATGCCCGATAGATTATAACTGCTTCGGATAGTGATTTTTGAAGCAGGCGCTTCCATCAATTCCAACGTTGCACGTATGGCATCTTCCATATAAAGCATGGGTAAACGCGTATTTTCATTTAAAAAACACTCAAAAGGTTCATTTTTCAAGGCTTTATGAAAAATATCAACGGCATAATCCGTTGTGCCACCGCCCGGCATGCTTTGATAGCCGATGATGCCCGGAAAACGCAAACCCCGCACATCTACCCCATAGCGTTTATAGTAGTAGCTACACCAGTTTTCTCCCGCCACTTTGCTCATACCATACACCGTTTCGGGCGTTCGGATGGTATCTTGGGGGGTATTGACACGGGGCGTATTTGAGCCAAAAACGGCAATGGTAGAAGGGAAAAAGACCTTTTTAAGGTTATGTGCTCGAGCGGCTTCCAACACATTGAACAGGCAAATCATATTGACATCCCACGTTTTTAAAGGGTTGATTTCACCTTTTGCCGATAAAATAGCCGCCAGATGATAGACATGCGTGATGCGATACCGTTCGATGATAAAGGACATTTTCGCCGCATCTGTGGCATCTAATATTTCAAAGGGTAAATAATTATTTCCATCAATAGGCAAGTGAATATCAGTAGCAATGACATTTTCTTGTCCATACACTTGCCGCAACGTCCGTGTCAATACCGACCCTATTTGCCCGTTGGCGCCAATAACGAGAATTTTATCTTTTGGCATATTGGTTAGATTTGGTTGATTCCATTTATGAGTATGTTATTCGTACATTTTCTCTATCTTAAAAGAACATAAAGCGGCACAGTAAGTTTACACAACAACAAAATTAGGGATTTCACTCAAAAAATGATAGCCTTCAATATCATAAACAATTTGGCAGCAATAGGTTGCCAAACCATTGGTGACCATCAAATAGGGGACTTTAAATTTCAGGTTATACCGTGCAATTTGGTCAAATACAGCTTGATCTATTGGAATTTTCGCTGATTTACACTCTACCAACATAAACGGCTTGAAATGGGTATCGAAAAGCAGGATATCACATCTTTTCATCAAAGTATTTACCGACAAACCCATTTCAACGCGCATTTTACTGAGGGGGTAGTTTCTATCTGCTATTAAATATTGCACGACCAATTGCCGCACCATTTCTTCAGGCTGCAACACGAGATATTTAAGCCGCACAGGGTCATAAATTTCTAAAATATCGCCTCTTTTCCGAATTTTTAAGGCGTCTTTATATTTGATGAAATCTATTTCTAAAAGCATATTTTATATTTGAATTAGGATGCTAAGGATTTTATAAGATGCTAAGGACGGGATACCACAGGGATTTTTATGAAAAAACTATTTCTAAAACTTGAACGCTATTCCGTCCTTAGGTTAGTTCTACTTTGGCACTCTGGAAATTCATGCGCGCCCCCCGACCCCCAAAGGGGGAGTACATTAGAAATGCTATTAAAATTACCACAATTTTTAATGCCGT
>JAYUQN010000217.1:0-2083 GCA_043756725.1 Saprospiraceae bacterium | reverse complement strand
AATGACCAAGTAACATTTGATAGAAATAACAATGGTGTTGTAGATGATGGAGAACTTCAAGAATATGCCTATTTATCAACGTATGGTTTTGGCGCGTACCCTATTGGGGGTCAGGTCGTCACAACTTTACGCGAAACTGTTTTGGCAAACCCTAATTTTACTTGGGAACGGGCTAATAACTATAATATTGGTTTAGATGGTACATTTTTGAACAATATGTTCGACTTGACATTGGAATATTTCTACAATAGAAGAGATCAAATTTTGATTCAAAAAACAGGTTCAACGCCTTCATCATCTGGTATCAATGCTTTATTGCCTCCCGTTAATCTCGGTAAAGTGGATAATAAAGGCTTTGAATTTAATTTAGGTTACAATGGTAAAGCAGGAAATGACATTAGTTTCAGAGCCGGTATCAATGGCGGTTATGCGAAAAATAAGGTTATTTTTATGGATGAAATTCCGGGTGCACCCGCTTATCAATTGCAAGAAGGTAAACCTATTAGATCTTTTTTAGTGTATAAATCAGCAGGTGTTTTTAGAGACCAAGCAGATATAGATGCTAATAAAATTAATTACAGTGGGGTTACTGGAAAATTGATTCCCGGCGACATGAAATTTGAAGATACCAATAATGATGGTAAAATTACGGGTGATGACCAAGTTAGATTAGAAACTAATAATGTTCCTACTTTTAACTTCGGTGCCACTCTGGATTTGCGCTATAAAGGATTTGACTTAAATTTCTTATTTCAAGGCGCAACAGGTGCTAATATCCGTGTTCAAACAGAATCGGGCGATATTGGCAATTTCTTGAAATATTCTTACGACAACAGATGGTCTATTGATAATCCAAGCAGTGAACACCCTCGTTTAGCAAGTAGAGGCGATACTTATTTCACAGGTGGCAACTACGGTAACAATACCTATTTTTTGTTTAGCAAAGATTATATCCGTTTGAAAAACTTAGAACTCGGTTTTACTTTACCACAAAGCCTTATTGATAAAGTGAAGTTGGGCAGCTTTAGAGTTTATTTAAATGGTTTAAACTTAATCACTTTCTCTAAGCAAAAGGTATTTGACCCTGAGGCTACCAATGGTGCGGGTACATATTACCCACAATCTCGGGTTATGAATGCAGGTTTGAGTGTAACATTCTAAATAGCGAAAAATTATTTTATTTAATACGCATAACATTTTAAATTGTATTAAAAATGAAAAATCTTATCCGAAAGGATTCCTATGGAAAAAAAATAATAGGGCTATTGCTTGTAACGATGGCATTTATTGTCTCCTGTAATAAAGACTTTTTGAATACTAAGCCGCTTGATAAAATTTCGAGCGAAGCCACTTGGGCTGATGGTGCTCTCTCCGAAGCCTTTATTTTCAACGTCTATTCCTTCTTAGGCTACGGTGGTTTTGAAGAACAAGCTTTGGCTGGTTATACGGATGAAGCCATGTTTACGCACTCTGGTAGAAATATCAACACTTTTACCGAAGCGACTGAAACACCCGCTAACGTAGCATGGCAAAGTATTACTTACGAATGGGGCAGAATGTATCTGGCTATCAGACAAGCCAATGTTGCGCTTGAAAACTTGCCAAAAGCGTCTTTTACAGATGCTAAACTCAAGGAAAAATTAACGGGCGAAGCCTATTTTTTGAGAGCTTATTATTATCAACAATTGCTTAGATTTTATGGTGGCGTACCGCTCATCAGCAAATCTTATGGCTTAAATGAAGATTATACCATAGCGCGCAGTTCTTATGATGATTGTGTAAAATTTATTGTGGCTGACCTTGATAAAGCGGCAACGACATTGCCAGATGCTAAAGATGCGACATCGGGTAGAGCTTCAAAACTTTCTGCGTTGGCTCTTAAAGCGAGGGTGCTTCTTTATGCCGCCAGTGATTTGCACGATGGACCAACGGCTAAAGGCAAATCGTCTGTTTTGGCAAGTGCTTCTAACTTAGATTTATTAGCTTACCCTTCTGGTGACCGTGCAGCAAGATGGAATGCCGCTAAAGCAGCCGCTAAAGCTGTGTTGGATGCCAGTAAAGGCTATAAATTGGAATTAACAGC
>JAYUQN010000216.1:0-2085 GCA_043756725.1 Saprospiraceae bacterium | reverse complement strand
ACCTCTTCCCTTTCCGAACAGAGTCGTCAAGCTCCACTGCGCCGATGGTACTGCGTCCCTGAACGTGGGAGAGTAGGTCGCTGCCAACTCAAGTTAACATTAGTCCGTCCTCTAACAAGAGGCGGACTTTTGTCGTTTTACTAACCTCCTTTTCTTTCTTTTTTAACACCCCCTCAGTATTTTTACCATTTTTTACTATATTTGCCCATTAAACCACTATTTGAAGACGTTTTAAACAATTTCAACATGGCTATCACAAAAGAATGGCTCAAACAAGCCGCCACTGCCAAAAGTTTTTCAAAAGGCGAAGAATATTTTGATTGTGTTGAAGACTTGGTGAAACAGGGTGACACCTATTCAGCTGTTGTTCTCGGTTCAGAAGAATATGAAGTGACGATAACAGATAAGACTAACAGTGCGCCTTTCGCCGAATGTGATTGCCCTTATGACCACGGCGGTATATGTAAACACATTGTCGCAGTTGGGTTAAACATCATTAAAGGTAATTTCGAAACGGAAGATATTGAAGAAGATGACATAATTGTAGATTATGCCTCCACCAATGACCATTCCCTAAAACAGCCCCAAATACTTCCCACAACAACTTTTTATGATGATTTCTTTATAAAAAAAGAAGACTCACTACGAACCGCTTTTTTACGCCAACTCTTTACCAATGATGACAAATTGCGCCGTCAATTTTTCGAGTTTTCAAAACCTAAAGAGGTTAGCACTCCGCCGAAAGTAGAACAACAAAGCATTGAAAAAATTGCTAAACGCTTAAATGATAAGTTGGCTAAATTGTCTGACCTTGAACCTGATGATTTTTATTCAAGAGGCAGAGGACGCTACAATGATTATTACGATGATGAAGGTGATGGATTTGTTGATTGGATGAATGAAAAAATAGCGGCAGCTTTTTCGCCACTTGAAATAGAGCTAAAGCTGAAAATCCAGAACGGAACAGTTGTCATGGCAACTGAAATGTTGATAGGTATGTATGAGGGCTGTCTGGGTTTAGAATTTGATGGTGACGGTGATGACTACATGGGTGACGATTTTGAATCTATTGCTCTTACGCACCTTATAGGTATCATGAATGGTCAAAAAGATGCCTTTAAAACGGTTATTTTTAATGATAATGATGTTAAAACGAGTATTTTATTGATTCTTAATCGTTGGGCGAAGCGGAAAGACAGTATTGGGGCTATTTCATATTTTCAAAATTATTTTATCGCTTTGTCTTATAGGGTGGATATTGCTACGTGGTTAATTAAAGAAGCAAAAGACCGCAATTTGACACTCTCGATGATAAATCTCACGCTTGCCAATGCTGAAACAGTGAAAAATGATGCGCTTTGGTTGGCAAGTGCTGAAAGTGTGGCAAAAGAAAATGCTGCCGTTATGCAATTGTTGTTGGATAAATATTTAGCCCTCAACAACTTGGAAGCGTTTCACAAATGGGCGAAAACAGCTTTCACTAAATTTGAGCATCCTAATTTTGTGCCTTACTTGAAAACAAACGTTTTAGTAGAGCATGACGAGGCTTTATATATTGATGTTCATTTGAAAAGTGCAAGCCAAACAAGTGAACTTGCTGATTTTTTGACCGTGCGCCCTTTACTATCGAAGCAAAAAGAAGCGAATTTTATTGAAATGTGTCAAAAAGAAAAGCAAAACCTCTACATAGATATTTTGAATAAAGATGGTAATTTGGCAGGTATTTTAGCTTTTATTGAAGAAAAAGGTAAACCCAACAGCACCATTTATTACTATAATTTTAACTTACAAAAAGCCCTTTCATATATTGTTGAAAAGTATCCAGAAGATGTGTTTGATATTGTTCAGTTTCAAACGGATAAAGCTTTGAAGGGGATGAAGATGGAAAGGTCGGGTTATGCACATGCTTGTGCCAATCTGAAACCTTTGAAAAATCTGCCTAAAAGTCATCAAACGGATTTAAAAACCTATTTGGAATCCTTGCGCTCCCGTTTTCAGGGAAAACCCGCTTTTATGGATGAATTGAAGAAGATGGGCTTGGGGTAGATACTCCCCAGTATTTTTACATATAATTGAAAAAAAAAT
>JAYUQN010000215.1:0-2086 GCA_043756725.1 Saprospiraceae bacterium | reverse complement strand
GGTATGCCCAAAAAACAAAAAGAGAGAAGGTGAAACATCTTGAATTTGAAGGTCCTATTTTAGCTGGAACGGCTCTGGGAGTGACGATCATTCAATATTTTGTCTTAATTGTTTTATCACTAATTGTTAACCATTGGGCATTTTATGGATTTGTTTTTTTGCTGCCTTTTTTGGGTTTTTATGCAATTCTCTACACCGATATGCGAGAAAAATACCGCCTTTGCACACGTTTAAAAGCCTCAAATACTGAGGGGGAGATATTGGCATTGCGAGAAGAAAGAGAAGCGATATTAAAAACAGTTTATCGTTGAAACAAGCGTACTTTTGTTAAAAATTTCATAAACCCACTGTTTCAACTTATATTATTTAAAATAAAACGTTTTGATATGGCATTGATAAAATCTGTAAATGGTATTGAACCACAATTTGGTAAAGATTGTTATTTAGCTGAAAATGCGACAATCATTGGCGATGTGGTTGCAGGTGATAATTGTTCTTTTTGGTTTCAAGCAGTTGTAAGGGGTGATGTGCATTATATTCGGATGGGCAATAAAGTGAATGTGCAAGATGGGGCTATTATCCATTGCACCTATAAAAAATCACCTACGACCATTGGCAACAATGTCAGTATCGGACATCGGGCTATCGTTCATGGGTGTACTATTCACGACAATGTTTTGGTAGGCATGGGGGCTATTGTAATGGATAATGTGGTGGTAGAATCTAATGTTTTGATAGCAGCAGGTGCCGTTGTGCTTGAAAACAGCCATCTTGAGTCAGGTTTTATCTACGCAGGCGTCCCTGCCAAACAAGTAAAACCCCTCAGTATTGAAGTTTTTAAAGATAGCATTGAGCGCATTGCCAATAATTATGTCATGTATTCAGAATGGTTTAAATAATGTCAGATGTCAGATGTACGATGTCAGATATTAGGTATTAAAAAAAAATTTATAAAAATAATAGAACTAAAAAAATGAAAAACGTACTTTTTATCGCCTTCATGTTATTAGCAGGTGTAGCCATAGGGCAAACCACATTGAAAGACAATACATGGAAAACATTGTCAAAAATCACGTTCAAAAAAGAATTTGATGAAGTATTGGGTTTGAAAATAGATGTGCCTGTTTTCGGAAAAGAGGTAAAAGCTTTAGAAGGAAAAGAGGTGACTGTGAAAGGTTATATCATTCCTACGGATGGCTATAAAAGCCAAAAAGAATTCGTTTTTTCAGCTTTTCCTTATAATATGTGCTTTTTTTGTGGTGGTGCAGGTCCTGAAACGGTCATGGAAATTAGTTCAAAAGAAGCCATACAATACACTTCTGAACCCGTCTATCTGAAAGGCATTTTGAAGCTAAACGGTGCTGACGTAAATAGATTGATTTATTCGCTTGAAAAAGCTGAAAAAATGTAATGATAATGACGACGATTGATTTTGATATAAAAACAGTGGATTTCAAGAAAGTAAACGGACTTGTTCCGGCTATCATTCAAGATGCGGATACTATGAAGGTGCTGATGATGGGCTATATGAATGAAGAAGCCTTGCAAAAAACGTGTGATGAAGGCGTTGTGACCTTTTTTTCACGCTCTAAAAATCGTTTATGGACTAAAGGTGAAACTTCCAATAATTTCCTTCATGCCGTCAACATCCAAGTAGATTGTGATAGCGATACACTTTTAATAAAAACCCATCCCGCAGGACCTGCTTGTCATACAGGCGCAGGTACGTGTTGGCAGGAAGATAATACGTTTAAAGAAGCTAACTTTTTGAAATATCTTGAGCAGGTTATCCAATCACGCAAATTGGAAGACCCTTCAATATCCCAGTCTTATACCAATTCCCTATTTGCAAAAGGCATTAATAAAATAGCGCAAAAAGTAGGAGAAGAAGCTGTTGAATTGGTCATTGAAGCTAAAGACGATAACAAAGAATTGTTTATGTGCGAAGCGGCTGATTTGCTTTTTCACTACCTCATTCTTTTAGCGGCTAAAAATTATACCCTTGAAGAAGTTTTTGATGTTTTAAGAAAAAGACATAAGTGACAATAGGTAATATGGGTAATGGGTAATGGGTAATGGGTAATGG
>JAYUQN010000214.1:0-2089 GCA_043756725.1 Saprospiraceae bacterium | reverse complement strand
GTGCAGCAGGCGTCGTAAGCAAAGTATCTACCACTTGAATCATGGTTTTACCTGCAAAAAAATCGACATCTGCTTTTTTCGCACCAAACATCGTCCGTTTTCAACAAATGAATGAGTTGCTCTTTGCCAAAAGTACCTGAATAAGGTGTGATACCTGCGACAACAAGCGGGCGACGGGTTGCGTGAACAGTTGTTGTTGGGTTCATAGACAATTATTTTATAAATAAGGTTAAAAAAAAGGTTTTGATTCTAAGTTTTGTAACAAGACTTTAGGGCAGTATTAGGTTAGTGTCAAAGATAAAAGAGAATACTGAATATTTTGACTTTAAATATGGGAAAAGGTTTAATATAACATATAATATTTTTCATTCAGCCAATCCCGGAAAAAAAGCATCTTTAAAATGGTCAATTTGCGGTTTTTCTGTCCGTAAGATTACACTTACAATATCAAATCGTATTACCCAATCATGTTTTATATGGTGCATATAAGCAATAGCGGCTTTTATCATGAGGGTACGCTTTCGCGTATTCACAGCATTTTCAGGTCTTTGTAAAATATCATCCGTGCGGGTTTTCACTTCTACAAAAACTAAAGTTTTACCATCCATGCCAATAATGTCAATCTCCGCTCGTTTATAACGCCAATTTCGTTCCAAGATGTGTATGTTTTTTTCAATTAAATAGGCATAAGCGATATCTTCCCCCTTTTTACCTGTTTCGTTGTGTTTTCCCATAGTTTTTGTAAATTGCGCCGTTTTTCAAATGCTTTATCAAGTTAAAACATTGATAATCAATTTTTTATCTCATAAATACTACCTGTAATTTTAATTTACTAAATTTACTGAGGGGGTATTTTACTTTATAAAAGATAAAATTTGCCTTAACCTACCAATGAAATTCGACTTTTTTTTAAAAATTTCGTTAAGGTAAGAAAATAAAAACTTTTTTCAAAATGAAAATGATTGAACTTGTAGAGCGTTTTCCAGCTCAATTGACCGAAGCTCTTCAAATAGGGCAAAACGCAAATATCACCAAGCATACAACTGCTATCAGAAATGTCTTCGTTTCGGGTTTGGGTGGTTCTGGCATCGGTGCTAATTTCACAGCAGAGTTTGTTCGCAATGAACTCAAAATTCCTTTCACCGTCAGCAAAGGTTACGACATTCCCAAGTCTGTTGGTAAAAACACATTAGCTATTGTCAGCAGTTATTCAGGCAATACAGAGGAGACCCTTTCAGCCTTTGAAATGCTGCTTCAAACGGGTGCAAAAATTGTTTGCGTCGCTTCAGGCGGTAAAGTGATTGAAAAAGCCAAAGAATTGGGCTTGGATTATATTCAAGTACCGGGCAACTGGCCTTCACCCCGTGCTTGTCTCGGCTTTTCATTCGTTCAACAGTTATTTATCTTAAATAAGTTGAAACTTATATCAGGCAAAACTATCAAGCAGTTGGATGGGGCTATCAAATTACTTGAAAAAGAGCGGGATAAGCTGAAAATACAAGCAGAGAAAATTGCTAAACAACTGCATGGCACTATCCCTGTCATTTATACGACCGACCGTATGGAAAGCGTCGCCATGCGTTTCCGTCAGCAAATAAATGAAAATGCTAAAGCCCTCTGCTGGCATCATGTCATTCCTGAAATGAACCACAACGAGTTGGTAGGTTGGCGTGAAAAAAATGAAAAATTGTCCGTCGTTTATTTTCGCAACAGCGATGATTTTCCACGCAACGCCGTACGTATAGACATCAACAAAGGCATTCTAAAGGAATACACATCCAATATCATAGAATTGTGGTCGAAAGGACGCAATCAAATAGAAAGAGAACTCTATTTTGTCTTTTTAGGCGACTACATAACATGCTACCTCTGCGATTTGCGCGGCTTTGATTCTATTGAAGTGAAAGTGATTGATTATTTGAAAAGCGAATTGGCGAAAGTTTAGGTTTAGCTTTTTATGAAAAACAGTAAAATGCCCTATAAAACATTGTTTTTTTAGGGCATTTTTGTATTATTAAACAAAGATTTAGGGTAAGTTTTTTGATAAAATTTGATTGAGTTTTGATTTTTTGTAAAAAAAATCAAAACT
>JAYUQN010000213.1:0-5367 GCA_043756725.1 Saprospiraceae bacterium | reverse complement strand
AATTAACATTGGGGAAATTGAGTCTTTGGCGTATCAACTCAATTGGGGTGAATTACGTAGACAAAGATTACAAAATTTTGTTAATCAAACTATTGTCTTAAATATTTACGAAGAAACCATTAAAGCTTATGCTGAAATTGATGCTTTCAGCCAAGGGAAACTACCTCATCGCCCGTTAGGAATGACAGCTCGAAGCATGGGTAAAAATGATATTTGGTTAGCCGCCACAGCTCACGTTGGACAATTTAGATTTGTAACAACAGACAATGATTTCAATCATTTGGATACTGTTTTTATTGATTTATTAAAAGTCTCACCTACTATTTAAATGTTTAAGAAGTATTTCAGCTAACTTACCCCAACTATTGGTTTTATGCCATTTAGATTTCAATTAAACTCAATTGCAACGCATTTTCAACACCCTCATTGACAGTTTTATTGACGATAAAGTCGGCATCGCCGACGATTTTTTAAATAAAATACTGTCCGCCCATCTGAAAGCAAACCTCCTCGCCCTCTATTCAGACCAACAACTCCTCTTAGCGGGAACTGGCAATAACACCTTGCTCCAACATGACAAATTGCTCCGCAGCGATAAAATTTATTGGCTTGACCGTGGGCATAATGACCGTCATGAAAACAGTTTTTTCGACCTCATGGATAGCTTCGTTCTCTTTCTAAACAGCACTTGCTACACAGGCATCACAGGTTACGAATTTCATTATGCTCTCTATGAAAAAGGCAGTTTTTATAAAAAACACCTCGACCAATTCAAAAGCAATAAAAGTCGTGCCTTCTCCATGATTATGTACCTAAACGACAATTGGCAACAAGAAGACGGCGGTGAATTGTGCATCTACCACGCCGACCACCAACAAACCATATCCCCGCAAAATGGCAAATGCGTCTTTTTCAAAAGCAGTGAATTGGAGCATGAGGTTTTGATAACACAACAGCCGAGGTTGAGTATTACGGGGTGGTTGAAGACGGATTTGGGGTGAAAAAAGTGCCCAATACTGAGGGGGGGTATCGCTCACCACGTTTTGATACTATCACTTTTTTCACTTAGGATGGCTTCATTGTCAGCTCTATATATTCTCATATTATCACTTACGTCTATTTTAGTAACTACTTTTTTCACGCCTTTATTATCTGTTATGACGATAGCGGGTTTTGGATTAATTCCATTCTTACCCCGCCTTTTAATAGGAAAAAAAATTGGATTTAGTGTGTTTTCAAGAGCATACTCATCATGGTCATGATATTCCTTTTTGATAATGTGGTTGTATTTATGGGCGTTTAAAATGAAGTCCGTCAAATCTTGTTTATTGTTTTTATCAACCAATAGAGCCGTTAAGCTATCAAGTCCTACAATTGTTTTGCTATTTCGACTTATTTTAAATTCATCTTTTGAGATTTTATTATTTTTAATGGACTCGCTCAAAGCGAGTAAAAAAGGGTTAGACAAATGACTCTCTATTTGAACCTTTATAAGTGTATCTTTATCATTTTCAAAGGTGAGTGTATCTTGAGATTTTTTTTGAAAAACCGTATGCACAGCTACTTTTTTCCACCGTATATAATGCACAAGGGTTAGCATTTTTTGACTCTGTGAAAGGGTGAAATCCGTTTGATATATGTCAAAAGATTCAAAGACATTTTTCACATCTTCGGCTCTCACAACAGTATCGCCCTCTGTTAGGGAATTTTTTTTCACGACCCTCAGTTTAATACTATTCAACAATCTATCGTAAGTAATTTCTTTTTCTAAAGCGTTTTTATGCCGATAAAAATTGAAACAGGGGGTAAAATTAAAGGCTTTGTCCGTTGAAATTTCTTCAACGTTGCCATCTCTACCATTGAGCCTTATATTGTCTTTATCGCTTTCAAATAGAATTCTATCAAATAAAATTTTATTATGACTCGAATCGAATGAAGCAATGACCGCCACTTTTTTGTTGCCGTTTAGAAGTGGTTTTCCATTTTTTTGAATGGGTTTTTCCATTTCCAAATCTAATCGGTAGTTAGCCGAATCTATTTTAGTGAGGGTATAATAACCTCTGAAAATGTGCTTTTTCAAGATGTCTTTTGATATAGTATTTTCCGAAATATCAATTTCATCGAGCAGTTGTCCATTGAGATTCAACCCCGTGCAATATAAAAAGCGTTTGTCGTCTAAAAAAATCAAAGCAATAGTCTGTTTCAGTTTGTTTTCATCTAAAAAATCAACGAAATCTTCGCAGGGTTTATAGGAAATAAGGCTGGTCAGAGAATCATCTGCCAAATGGGAAGAGCGACAAAATTGTAGGATATACATACCCTCCGTGAATTTTTTTATCATATCCGAGTTTGAATCGGTCATAGCAAAATTACTGAAATTGGTCGCTTTCTGCGTAAATACCTGTGCTTTGCATCCTAAATAAAGGGTAATAGCGGCTAAAAAGGCGAAGTATAGTCCAATATATTTTTTCATAAGAACGATTTTTTAAAGGGTTAGCAAATTTTATTTGTTGGGGAAATGAATGTTTTGATACGAATCGTAATTCACGCCAATCATATTAAGATGCTTTTTATAAACATTGGGGTGAAAAGGCAGTTTACCCGCTTTATGAATGAGAAATTGAACATCCCAATTGGGTGATAGATTGTATTGCGTCCAATTCAAGGCTATGCCAGAGTCGTGTTTAAAAGTGAACATCATGCGACCTTGGTTCCATTTTGCATTTACACCGTAAGGCACAAATCTGAATCCTAACTTACCAGCCGCTTCATAAGCATCTCTGGAATAACCTGTAAAACGGTCAAAGCTGGCTTCAAACTGCCCATTAAAATATTTTTTCAAGCGAAAATTAAAAAAACCACCGCCTGTCCAATAGCGGTCAAAACCATCTCCCAAGCCGAATAAGTCGAAAGGTGGTCCATCATTAAACATACCAATCGTGAAATTATGGGCATTTATGCCTGCAAACCAAAGCTGTTGAGACTGGCGGGCGGGAGAGTTTTTATCTTGTTTAAGATTACACCAGATGAAATTTGTCGCAAGCGTAAAGGAATATTCGTAGGGATTCAAAAGCGGCGTGGCAACGTGATTGCTCCAATAATACAGCGGTCGCTTCCAATAAGTCGGGTCGTATTCTTTGTTTGTAAATTTCAAATCTTTGCCCGTCACGCCCAACGTTGCCCCGATGCTATTGACAAGCTCAAGCCGTAGTTTATTAGCATCATTAAGTAAAAGACTTGAACCCAAGCCTCCTCGATACAAATTGGTAGAAAGGTGATAAGTTAGTGACATAAATTTCGTTTTGGTTGGCAACTGATAATCCACACCCAAAGCGGAACTCACTTGATAGTTTGCATACATCTTATTGCCAAACTCAAAACGCAGTTTTACACTAAAACCGGGGGTTAGGGTTTGAGCTTTTAAGGAGAAGGAGCAGAGCAAAACCAAAAGTGTTTGTAGTAACACATGATATGCTGTTTGTTTTTTCATGAATAAAATTTTTAAGGGTTAAATAAAGATACGGCAACTTTAAGTTTTTCAAGTGAAGCGAAGGGAAAAGGACGTGCTTAAATTCAGGCGTTTACATTTTTAGGGTAAAAAAATAAGGACATTAAACGGTATCAAATTTAAATATTTTTTTTCTAATATGCAAAATTTTACTCATTTTTTTGAAAAATTGTTCCATTTACTGAGGGGGTAATATTTTGATAATAAATTTGTTGTTAAAATGACATTTCTTATTTAGAAACCAGTACTGCCTACAGATTGCTTTTTTATAATTATCTTTGGTCAAATTATATCTATATTAAAGTTTTTTACTGAAAAAAAATGCTATTTGAATAATAAATACTAAAATAGCGACTTAAATTGAACTAATTACATAAAATAATATAAAACATGCTTTTTTTTACACATATAACTGTTGAAAAATTCAAAATTTTTGGAGAACCAATAACCGTAAATTTAAGTAATCCGACAGTTTTAATAGGACCAAATAATGCAGGTAAAACAACGATTATACAGGCTTTAGCACTGTGGAGTTGGGGTGTAAAAAATTGGTTTAATAAAAAAGGTGGCTCTAAAACAGAAACTAAGGGTTCTACAAGCCTTAATAGATCTGATATTATTCAAGTACCCGTTAAAGAAACTCGTTTTTTTTGGAAAGATGCTAATATTAGGTCAGGGAATAATCCTACTGAAATGAAAATAACGGTTGGGGTTCTATTTGAAGGTAAAACAGAAGAATGCACGTTGATATTTAAATATTATAACCCTGAGCAAATTTTCTGTAATCCAAGTGAAGAGACTTTTAAAAACAAAGAATTATTAAAATATGTAAGTACATTAAAAGTCGATTTATTATACCCCATGTCAGGAATAGACATAGATGAACCACTTATACAAGAGGGTAGAATTAACCTATTAATTGGTCAAGGTCAAACTGCACAAGTTTTACGTAATTTATGTTATAAAATATTTGAATCTAATCCAGATGATTGGAAAAAAATACAAATCTTGATGAATAGACTATTTCATATTAGTCTTGATGTTCCATTTTTTAATACTATCAGAGGCTCTGTTGAATTAACTTACAATGTCGATAAAAACCAAAAACAATACCCTCTTGATATATCCTTAGCAGGTAGAGGGCAACAACAAATGTTGCTTTTATTAGCCTATCTTTACTTACATAAAGGTTCAATTTTATTAGTAGATGAACCCGATGCTCATTTAGAGATTTTAAGGCAACGCCAAATTTATAGCCTTCTCAAAGAGCTTTCTTCTGAAACTAAGAGTCAAATTATTATCGCAACCCATTCTGAGGTTATTGTAGATGAAGCCATTGATAGTAATTTAAGCCTTCTATTAAATGGTAAAAGCATTTCTATATCTGATAAAAGTAAAATTAAAGATACCCTCCGAACTTTTGGTATAGAACATTATTATAAAGCAGAATTAAAAAAACGTATTCTATATGTTGAAGGCAGTACAGATATCACTATGCTTAGAGAATTTGCTTCACTTATAAAACATCCTGTAAAAGATATTTTTGATGATACTTTGTATGCTTATTATATAACGGATAATGACCCTGAAGGTGGATTAGAAAAAGATTTAAATAAAGCAGTTGGAAACTACTTGCCTCATAAAAAACATTTCTATGCCATAAAAGCATGTGTAACAGATTTTAAGGGTATTGCTATCTTTGATAATGACAATAAAAACAAAATAGATGATGTATCTGATGATTTAGCTGTTTTATTTTGGAAAAGATACGAATTAGAGAATTATTTTATTTACCCTCACATTATCTTACGCTATGTGGAAAACTACTATGCTAATATTTATAAGGATCTTTTTGAAAA
>JAYUQN010000212.1:0-2089 GCA_043756725.1 Saprospiraceae bacterium | reverse complement strand
TAGGAGGCAGAAGGTGTCTTAAAAAAGTTACGGAACAAGGGCTTACTACCCAAGATAAATTACCTTCATATCGTTTTGAGTACAATGGGGAAGGGCTTCCATCTTACTCTGATGCTATCGATAAAATTGATAATTTTGGTTTCTATGATGGCGGTAAAAGAGCGGGTGTTTCTGTTTCTGAAAGTTTATTATTGAGTTATCAGCAAGCAGAAATTTTGAATAACGTCATTTACCCAACGGGTGGTTCAGAATCTTATGAGTATGAATTTCATGATTATTCTGGAGGTCTTATCAGTATTTCACCATTCACGGCTAATTCGCCCATACAAGGCGGTGGTTATGGAGCAGACGAATTAACTTTTAAAGAAGGAGGCATAAGGATAAAAAAGATAAAAACTTATGACGGAACAAGCTTTCGCAACAAACAATATATTTATAAAAAAGATTATACAAATGCCAATGTAGGGGTTAGTTCAGGCATAAAGGATATACGGTTCTTTGCTACTCGTGATGCTGTGGGTAGTAATTTATTTACAAATAATCTTAACTACTCAATTGATTATTTTTATGAAATAAACAGAAACGTTGCTTTTTCAGCCAATGATTATCATGTATTTTACTCAGAGGTAGTAGAAAAGAGCGATGACAATTCTTACACCACATACAAATTCTCAAATATTCCATTGGGTACGACTACTTATCCAGATACAAGGGACTTACGTCCTTTAAAAGTAACAGATAATGCTTGTTGTAATATGCCTCCTGGATTCACTTTTAAAGACCCTTATACGTCTAAAAATTTACTGAGGGGTAAATTGTTAGAAAAATTATGTTATAATGCTAATGATAAACTCGTTCATAAAGCGGTGAATTATTATAATACAACATTCGCGGATGCTGATAATATAAGAGCAGTACGCTCAATTAAAAGAGACTTTGGGGTTGGTCAAACTTGTCGAAAAGCCGCTTATTTAGTACATGGTAGCCCCATTAATTTGATAGAAACACAAGAATTTACATACAATGAATTGGATTTGACAGGAACAAATACCAATACTACTGACTTTATAGCTACCACATCATATTATAAATATACAACAGATGGCTATAATAATTTAAAAGAAACGAAGACTATCACGGGAAACCCAACACCTCTTGTTTCTGGTGGAACGGAAGCTAATGGAACAGATATAGCCTCTAACATCGTTAAAACATTCAAATATGCAAATGATATTACTGATAACACTACAAATATTGTAAAATCCAGTTTGTTAGGGACTTTTATGGTAGGTATTCCGATAGAATCTTGTACTAATAATGAATGTGAAAAAACAGAATATAAGTCTTTCTCTAACGTAGGTTTGATGCCGTGGAAATCCTTTCGCAAATATTCCATCAATACAAATATTAGTAGTTGTAGCAATGAAACAAGTGTATTTGGTACTGAAACATGGTATTTAAAAAGCGAAATTCAGTCGTACATCAAGGGTGTTGAAACCAACGCAGGTGCGTTTCCCACTCAAATCAAAGCAGCTTGTGAACCCAATGTCACAACTCTAACGTGGAATAAAGGCTTGCTAACCGAACGTAAATTTTTAGAGGCTTGGACAATATACGATTATTACTTTGATACGCATCGACAATTAAAAGAAGAAACGGCTCCCGATGGTATTAAGAATACCTATGCGTATGACAATTATTTTAGACTAAGCAATGTAAATAGTCGCAATAACACCATAGAAACGGCTTGTACTTATGGTATTGGTGTTCAATTAGTGGGTGCTTCTTATGTCAATAACAATAAGACATCAGTCACTACAATATATAAAAATTTGAGTGATGCCAGTAAAAATCAAACGATTACCAATAGTGAAGAATACGATTGGTTGGGTAAAACAGTGCGTAAAATAAAAGTAGGTGGAAATCTTGATGGGTCAGATTACATCAGCACTGTTTTGTACGACAATGTAGGCAGACCTTCAACAAGTATTGACCCTGCTTCTGGCAACGGTACTTCTTCAAGTAGTTACTATGCGTCACCCCTCAGTAGAACGTACCAAGTTATACCCGTTGGTGCTTATTCGGGAAA
>JAYUQN010000211.1:0-5371 GCA_043756725.1 Saprospiraceae bacterium | reverse complement strand
AAATACGCCTACTGTCAATGTTTCAGTGGATACTATCAAGGGTTTCATAACCAATCAAGGAACCACTTCTGCTGCAAAATCCTATATCGCTTCAGGTAGCAAATTGACCAATGATTTGGTAGTCACGGCTCCTACTGATTATGAAATAAGTACAAGCAGCGAAACAGGTTATGCAGCCACTTTAACTTTTCCTCAAACCAACGGCTCTGTGGCTTCCACTACCGTTTATGCGCGTCTGAAAGGCACGGCACAAGGCAATTTTACTGGAAATATCACGCATGTAAGCACAGGAACAACGAGTAAAAATGTGGCTTTGGTAGGAAAAGTGAACCCGCCCGCCTTAGCCACAACCATTGCCAATGCTAAAACTTTAGCGGACGGGCGCGCCGTTATCGTCTCGGGGCGTTTGACGGTGAAAGGCGAATATGGTGGAAGATTGGTTTATATTCAAGATGCAACGGGTGGGCTTGCCATTTTTGCAAACGTGGCTACTTACCCCGCCACGTGGCAAATTGGCGATTCGGTGCAAGTGACAGGCGATTTGGCTACTTTTAATGGCAAGCGTGAAATCATTGACCCCCCCTCAGTAATTGTGATAGCGGGGCAAGTCAATAAACCTGTTTCACCTAAAATCATCACGCCTGATAAAATTGCGGACAACGAAGGTTTGTTAGTAACGATTGAAAATATGAATTTTGTAACCACAGGCTCATTCGTTTTCAACACCAACTATCAAGCAGCCAATTGCGATAATTTATTTACAACCGTTCGTATAAATTCCTCGGCTAATGCTTTTTCAACCAAAGCCATACCAACCAATACGCAAACCATTACAGGTATTGTTGAGCTTTTCAATAGCAGCTATCAACTCATGCCCCGCATAGCAACCGACATGACAGCGGCAACAAAACAATGTCCTTTGACCTCCACTTGCAATGCTCAAGCGACTGTTATTCCCAATAATGGAACCCCTCGTAACACCTCTTTTGATGTCGTTTCTTGGAATTTGGAATGGTTTGGTCATACTGGAGCAGGTTTAGGACCCGTTAATGATACTTTGCAGCAAGCCAATGTGGCCTGTGTGGCGAGTAAATTTAATGCCGATGTGATGGTTTTTACAGAAGTTTGTGATACCTCTAAATTGGGTAAAATATTGCCAGTGGGTTATAAATATAAATGTTCTACGCAATATTATTCTCATTTTTTTGACAGTCCTGAAACGGCTGCCAACCCTTCCCAAAAGGTTTGTGTCGCTTATAATGCAGCAACAGTTTCACCCATCGACACCGCTTGCCGTGCTATTTTAACCGATAAAGCCGTTTTTACAGCCGCCAGTACCACTAATAGTTTTTGGGCATCGGGGCGTTTACCGTATATGTTTACAGCAAATGTAACGCTTGATGGCGTCATTCAACGCATCAGAGTTATCGGAATTCACGCCAAAGCAGGCTCAGCCATAGCCGATTACAACCGCCGTTTGGAGGATGTGAAAGCGTTGAAAGCAGAATTAGATGCTAAATATCCTAAAGAAAATTTGATGGTTGTAGGCGATTTCAATGATGATGTGGATGTTTCCATCACGTCTGGACAGCCGAGCACTTATGTGGATTTTGTGAAAGATTCCCTCAATTATAAAGCTATAACAAAAGAATTGAGCGACGCAGGCAAACGCAGCACAGGCAATTTCACAGATATGATTGACCACATTTTGGTGAGCAACGAAATGGTGAGTTCTTATATCACAGGTTCTGTCGGCGTTGCTACAGGTACAACTATGAATTTCATAGGGGCATATAATGCGACCACAACCGACCATTATCCAGTTTGGGCAAGTTTCAATGTGAAAAAATTGACAAAGGTGAAAGAGTTGAAAAACGGTTTGGGCATCCAGCAAGTGTATCCTAACCCTACGCAAAACATTTTAAATATCGAATTTTCAACCGATAGCGAAGGCGTTTTGGAGGTGAAAAATGCTTTGGGCATGACTGTTTTTTCTAAAAAAGTGCAAAATACTGAGGGGGGTAAAAGGGAGCAAATAAATACTGCTTTGTTGCCTGCTGGTATGTATTTCATTACACTTTCGGTGAAAAACGGGATTTCAACGAAGTCTTTTGTGAAAAATTAAGTAGGATTCATTTGCAGATTTAGGGTAAGTTTTTTGAAAAGAATTGATTATATATGAAACGGGGTAAAATCCCGGTAATTTAGCAAAAAAAATGATGCAAAGACGTTGCAGTGCAACGTCTCTACATAGTCAAAACACCTCAAAATGTGATGTGAAATGACGTAGAGACGTTGCACTGCAACGTCTCCGCTTTTCGAGATTTTACCCCGTTTCATGTATAGATTTTGATTTTTTTGCAAAAAAAAATCAAAATCTAATCAATTCTTTTCAAAAAACTTACCCTAAATCTTTGCTCATCCTTTTTTATTAAACTGATTCATCGTAAAAGCTAAACCAATAGTTCCAAAAGCCTTAACCGTTTCAACAGCCACTTGCACAATATCGGGTATATCCTTCAACTCATCCTTTTTCCACTTGCCCAACACATAATCTGCTTGATGTCCTTTGTGAAAATTACTGCCAATGCCGATGCGCAAACGGGCATAATTATTATCGCCCAACGTTTGGTCAATGCTTTTTAAGCCATTATGCCCTCCATCGCTGCCATTGGGACGCAAGCGTTGTTTGCCCAAAGGCAATGCCAAATCATCTAAAACGACCAACAGATTTTCCTTAGGAATAGTGTGTTTTGTCAGCCAATACCGCACGGCTTTTCCACTCAAATTCATATAGGTCGTCGGTTTTATGAGGATGAAAGTGCGCCCTTTGTGCTTTATTTCAGCCGTAAAAGCCTGTGTATCATACTTAAAAGGCGTCTTAAATTGGTCTGCCAAAGCGTCCACTACATCGAAGCCGATATTGTGGCGCGTGCCTTCATACTCGCTGCCGATATTGCCTAATCCAGCTATCAAATATTTCATCGTATCGGGTTCTGCGGTTTGTTTTGAAAAAATGTTTTTTATGAAATTGAGCATATAAAGTGTTTTTACACGAATTTCACAAATGCAGAAACGAATTTCACTAATTTAGATGTTGACGATTTTTATTTGTATGAAAACTACATCGTCAACATCTAAATTGGTGAAATTAGTATGTACATTGGTGAAATTCGTGTGCTTGAATTAGTCAAATACTGAGGGGGGGCTTTCAGCGGCGAAATTAAGCACAAAACCCCATCTGTTAAGCCTTTCTTAATAAAAAGACCTTAAAAAAATATTTTTAATAAAAGTTTAACCCCTTAACACAAGCACTTTAAAACCCTCTTAACACTCTCCTAAGGGCTGTAAGGATACCTTTGTTTCATCATAAAATCAATTTTTTTACATAAAATAAAAAACATTATGAGGTTATTAAAGTACATTTTTATTGCTCTTTGTTTAAGTTTCATCAGCTACGAAAGCCACGCACAATTGGTTTCTATCCGCATTGGCAGACCTTCGCCGCCCCCGCCGCCGCGCGCTGCTTATCGCCCTTCATGCCCCGGTCCCGATTATATTTGGCACGATGGCAGATGGGCTTGGGACGATTATATCCGTGATTATGTCTGGATAGCGGGTTTTTGGGAATATGTGCAGCCGCGTTACGAGCAACGCCGTTATCGTGATGACTATCGAGATGACTATGCACCGCGTGGACGTGCCTATGGGCATCGGAAAAAAAACAAACACCATCATTAAAGTATTCAACTAATGCGAATAAAGGGTTTTCCATAGGGATTCTTTCGTGAAAAATAAACATTATGACACGTAGTGTCACAATGTTTATACTTCTCCAAGGAATTCCTACTGAAAACCTATTATTCGCATAAGGGAATAATTAATAAATTTATTCCACCTGTGGAATTAAAACCCCCACCACAAGCTCTAAATACAAGGGCGGGTATTATATTTGCGTTTCACAAAAAAAAACGTGTATGGATTTTTCAAAAATACCGAGTCCTTGTTATGTTTTAGATGAAAGCCGTTTGAGAGACAACCTTGAACTGATGCGTCGGGTGAAAACCGAAACGGGCGCTCACATCATTGTAGCGTTCAAAGGCTTTTCAATGTGGTCTGCTTTTCCGATGATGCGGCAATATTTGGATGGGGCTACTGCTTCAAGCCTTTATGAAGCCCGTTTGTGTTTTGAGGAAATGAAAACGCTGGCGCATACGTATGCGGCTGTCCATTTTCCTGATGATTTTAAGGACATTATGCGCTTTTCAAGCCATATTTCTTTCAATTCGTTGAGCGAATTTCACCGATACTACCCCTCAGTAAAAAGCTATAAAAAACATAAAATCTCTTGCGGCATTCGCATCAATCCAGAGTTTTCTGTCGTTGAAACCGAGTTGTACAACCCGGGCAAAGCGGGTACACGTTTAGGAACAGACATAAAAAACTTAGGCGATACCTTGCCAGAAGGCATAGAAGGCATTCATGTTCACTGCCTTTGCGAGTCAAGTGCTAAAGATACGGAGGGTTTGCTGCGGACTGTTGAAACCAAGTTGGGGCATTTTTTACCTAAAATAAAATGGTTGAACATTGGCGGCGGTCACTTAATGACTCGCAAAGGTTATGATGTTCAACATTTCATTCACGCTTTGAAAACCTTTAAAAATAGGCATCCTCATTTAGAATTAATACTCGAACCGGGTAGTGCAGTGGGTTGGGACACGGGCGTTTTAACCTCTCAAGTCTTGGATATTGTTGAAAATCACGGCGTGAAAACCCTCATGGTCAATGTGAGTTTTACTGCTCACATGCCCGATACGCTTGAAATGCCCTATCGTCCTAACATTAGAGGCGCAAGTGACCCCATTGAAGGCAAACCGACATATCGCATCGGTGGCACAAGCTGTTTGAGCGGCGATTTTATGGATTTTTACAGTTTCGACAAAGAGGTGAAAGTAGGCGACCTCTTGATTTTTGAAGATATGATACATTATACGATGGTGAAAACCTCCATGTTCAATGGCGTAGCACATCCCATCATCGGTATTTGGCGTGAAAATAATGCTTTTCAATTGGTCAGAAAGTTTGGGTACAGCGATTATAAAAAGCGGCTTTCTTAGGAGTTGTCAGTTATTAGTTGTCAGTTAATAGTTGTCAGTTGTCAGTTTCACAAACTAACAACTGACAACTAACAACTGACAACTAATGACTGACAACTAATGACTGACAACTAATTAAATAAACTATTTAATATTTTTTTCGTTATTAAGAAAAGTGTAACTACTCAGGTTGTGAAAATAATTTAATTTTATCAAAATTGTAAAAAAGTATTACCTTGCAAGTATGACTGAACGAGAAGAAATTGCGTTACTCC
>JAYUQN010000210.1:0-2093 GCA_043756725.1 Saprospiraceae bacterium | reverse complement strand
AAAAAAATCTTCAAAATCCGTTTACTAATCCTTCGCTTCATTTCACAAAATAATCCCAAGCCATTTTTGCTATTTCAGCAATGATTTTTTCATTGGTTTCATGCGTTTCACTTGAAAGATATACAAAAACGGCAATAGCAAAATGTTGCCCACTTGGCAATGTCACTATGCCTACATCATTGGTTGCCGCCGTTATACCTTGTTTATTGACGCCTGAATAACCCGTTTTATGAGCCACAACAGTGCCTAAAGGCAATAAACCTTTAAGGCGTTTCGATCCCGTAGTTGTTTCTATCATCGCTTTCCATAAAAAATCAAAACTCATTTAAATTTTATCAAAAACTTACCCTAAACCTTTGCGTTTGATTAAAAATTATCAAACATTTTAAACGACACGGCTTTCAAATCAGCTATCGCTTGACTCGGGTTTTTAGCATTAAAAACACTACTGCCCGCTACCAAAACATCAGCTCCTGCTTGTAAAATAACTTCGGCATTTTGCAAACCCACGCCCCCATCTATTTCAATATGCGCCTCAATATTACGTTCATCCAACATCTGCCGCAGTTTTTTTATCTTATTCAAAGTCTGATAAATAAACTTTTGACCACCAAAACCGGGATTGACAGACATCAATAAAAACAAATCAGCATCTTCTAATATGTCTTCTAAAACTGATACAGGAGTATGTGGATTGAGTGCCACGCCTGCTTTTGCACCCGTTTCACGTATTTGCTGCAAAGTGCGGTGCAAGTGAGGACAGGCTTCATAATGTACAGTAATGACATCTGCACCCGCTTTTCTGAAATCCGAAATGTATTTTTCAGGCTCCACCATCATCAAATGCACATCTAAAGGCTTGATTGCCATTTTTTTTATAGCTTCAATAATCATAAAACCGAAGGTGATATTGGGCACAAAACGCCCATCCATAACGTCTAAATGAAACCAATCGCCTTCACTGGCATTCACTAAATCAATCTCTGATGCGAGTCGAGTAAAATCTGCCGCCAATACTGAGGGGGCTATTAAATGTTTCATATTTTTTATTTTTAAGTGATTTCTATTTTTCATACAGCTCTATCGGCAAACCATCGGGGTCAGCAAAAAAAGTAAAACGCTTATTTGTCCATTCATCCGTTCTAATTGGCTCTATGACTATGCCTTTTTCTTGTAAAATTTTCACTGTGACGTCTATATCTGTTACTTCAAATGCCAAATGCCGCAGCCCACAAGCTTCTGGTCTGCTGACTCTTTCAGGGGGATTTTGAAAAGAAAACAACTCAATTTGATATTTATCTCCTACTTTTAAATCCAATTTATAGGATTTACGGGCTTCTCTATACACTTCTTGGATTATTTCTAAACCCAATTTTTCGGTGTAAAATTGCTTAGATTGTTCGTAATTTGAACAAATTATGGCGATATGATGAATATTATTGAGTAGCATTTTTTTTTAATTTGTGCGATGGCTGAGGACGCATAATTTTTTTTCTAAAATAGATATTTCAATAGGCGTTTCACCTAAAAGCTCACCGTCTGTTTCTATAAAAAGAGGCATACCCAGACTGTTTATTTTGATATTTTTAACTTGATGTAAACTGACATAGCGTGTTACATCACCAATTGTGCCGTTTTTCAACTTTGAGGTATAGTAAACGACTTTCCATTTTGGCATGTTTCGGATGAAAGTCAAAGCCATCCAACCATCGTCATTAACGGCTTGTGGCGTCAATTGCATGCCGCCCCCAGACGTTTTATTGATGCCTATATTTAAAGTGTAAAAAAAATCCATTACTGTTTTTCCATCAAATTTAACTTGCACTTTTTCAGGTTTATAAGCCCATAAGCATTTCAAAATATGCAAAAAGTAAGCGATTTTTTTACCAAACACATACCGTTTTTGAGATTCCACCGAGCGCACCACGAGGGCATCATAAGCCAAACCGCCTGCATTTGCAAAATAATGGGTTTTAGGGTTGCCTTGTGCATCCCTATAAGTGACAATTCCGACATCTTGAAATTTTATACCCCCCCTCTCCTCCGAAAGGAGTCCTTTGGACATAGGAGTCCCTTCGGACAGTATAAAAGCT
>JAYUQN010000209.1:0-5379 GCA_043756725.1 Saprospiraceae bacterium | reverse complement strand
TACACAGAGGTTTCACAGAGTTAGATATTTATTTTCATCTAACTCTGTGAAACCTCTGTGTAACTCTGTGAGCAAATATTTTACGTAGGGTTTCAAATAACTTATTATTGAAATAAAATGTGTTGATAAAAAAAGCCTACTTTTGCCAATATTCTTAACTAAAAATCATTTCCAAATGAAAAAATCTCTCATCGTTTTAACCCTTTGCGCCTTCTTTTTCAAAACAATTGCCCAACAGGAAGAAGAAATGTCTTACGCCTATATCGCCAAATGGGAAATAGGCGAGGCGTTCACCCTCGTTTCAGAAGCTAATGTACGTGAAAAACCCAATACACAAAGCCCTGTTTTGACACAATTAGCGATTGGTACGCCTATAAAAATTGAAAAAGTAACGACAGACTCTTTCACCGTCAATGGTTTTAGAGCACCCTGGTGTCAAATTGCTTATGAAAATGGTAAAAAGAAAGGCTATTTGTGGGGTGGCTTTATTGCCACAGTTGTGCTGCCGATGCGTGAAACAGGTGATGATACTGTCCACAAGGACTCCTATGGAGAGGGGGTCGTTTTTCTCGGCGGTGTAGGTGCTTGGGATGCTAAAAAGTCTCGTATGACCATGCAATTGCGGGCGGCCAAAAATGGCAAAGAGCTTTCAAAAATAGAATTTATCACGCCCGGCGATTTGAGTTACAATTGCACTTTGAAAAAAGAATTCGAAGGCGGCTTAAAGAAGGTTTCAAAAGTCCTAACTTTCACAACAGGATATGAAGCCTGCGGCTATCCATGGGGCGATAATTTGATATTTTTCACCAAAGACAAAAAACTTGTTCGCCCTTTAGCCACCGAAAGTGTATCAGATGGTGGTGTTTTTTATGCCAGCGAATCCTATATTTTACCAAGCGACAAAGGCGGAATATCCAACCACATCATCGTGACACAGGACAATGCTGAAATGATTGAAAAAGGCGGTGATTTGGAAACAACGAATCAGAAATATAAAATTACCTTGCATAAATGGGATGGCGTGAAATTGGTGAAAGTGAGTAAGTAGGGACATTTTTTTTACTATTGTTGATAAAAAACGTATAAAATTTAAAATTATGGATTATATTTGTTGAATTAACTACATCTAATAGGCTTTTTATAATGGTACAAACTTTAAAATTGAAAAATCCTCCGAGATTATTTAATGACTTTGTCAAAAATAATAGCCTTACAAATGAACAAGTTTCTGTCATTCGTAAGGTTTCATCTTTTTTACAAACTTTTATAAATACCAATAACCTATTATTAGAGCAAGTAAAAATAGGTAAAGCCGTTGATGATGAAGTCGTCATTTATAGAACTTCAGTGAAAGGTATTTATGATATTGTCATTGATACGGAGGGCGATATTATGGTTAGTTTCTCTGGCTATGAAGAAAGAGGTTGGCGCATATTTTATGACAAAGAGGAGTTTGAACCTTCTTCTCATATTCAAACCTTCTTTTTGATATAAAATTTCTGTACTTCTTCTTTTGAACTACGTTTTTAGGAGAAAGGGATTTAAAATCTAATCTCTTTCTATACAAAGCAGCAATATTGAGAAGGTTAAATTTTAATAAAATAATGAGGGGCGTTTTTTACAAACGCCCCTCATTTTTCTTTAATCTATTTTTATAAACTTTCCTATATCTTGATTATGATAACTTCTACCTTGTAATGCCTTACGCTTTCGGTAACAAAGCTGCAATCTATTTTAATTTGTATCTTGAAGAAAGGTCATAACCTACTGTAAACCACCATTTGGTAGGATTGTATGTGTCATATTTATTGAAAAGTTGTACTCTCCCTACTAATCCTGGATTATTAGTAGAATATAATGCATCATCCGTTTTAACAATATTTATAACTCGATAGGCTGCTGTAAATGCAACATTCTTTAATTGAAAAGTAATGAAAGGATTAAGTTCTGCATTGTTAATATCGAAGGTGAATTTTGAAAATGGAAAAACTTTCTTATAAAAAGTAAAAATAGGCAATACATTTACGCCAGCATCCAATTGGATATTAGGCGTAAAAGAAAAAATACTTTTGCCTAATTTGACTGGAATAACCAAATTATGTTTGGTATAATAGTTTTCCACTCTATAAATTGGATATTGAATAGGACCACCATTACTGAAACTTTTTGCATTCACCCATGTTGAGTAATTGCTTCTGTACAGATTATATCCCAATCCCACTTCAAAACTAAAATATCTATTATAGACTATATTTTTTGATAAATAAATCATAAAATCTTTGTCTGTATTATAACTATCACTTTGTAAACTTCTAATTAAAGCATCTGGTAAGTTTTCTAACCTTGTATCAGGCGAATAGGCAGCGTAGCCAATATTGAGAGATGTATTTTTAAAAAAACTATTTTGAGATGATACCATAGAATGATACCCTAAAAGAATTAATATACAACAAATATTATTCATATTAACATGTAATTTAAATAGGAGCGCTTTTTTAAGAAGCACTCCTATCTGGTGAAAATTATTTAATGACGAATATTTTTTCTATGAATTTTTGACCATTCAGTTGCACTTCTATCAGATACATTCCATTTTCTAATCTTGCGGCATTTGTTTGATGCTTATTCGATTTCATTTTTTCTTTTATGTGCAATTTCCCTGTTTGGTCATAAAGAAAGAAGTTGCCACTAATATTATCTATATTTTTTTGATTTTCAATAGATAACTTTGCTGATGGAATTTCTAATTGAATAAAATCTTTAACAGGATTAGTCATAATAATTCGAGGACAAATAGTACAATTTCCAGATACATCAAACTGCCCATAATTAGATGTATTGCCACAAACATTATTTGTAGTAACCATATAATTACCAAGTCCTTCATAATCACCTCTGAATTTACCTAAAGAAGAAGACCCCACCCCAATACGTGTAACTGCACCCGAGGCTGTCCAGTTTGCTGAAAAAGAAGTTGCTCCGTCAGCTGTTGAAAGGTAAACAGTTTTGGTTTCATCTACTCCCATATTGATAGTTATAGTACCCGATGGGTTAGTTGTGGGTGTGGCGGGTTCTCCGACCCATATTTGACGTATAACAGTAATAGGATTACATGCGGTAGTTAGCGTATAAGTTAAAGTAGCTACCCCTGAAGATGTATTACTATTAGCTCTTAAAGTAGCAGAAGTGCCAACACCAGAAGTAACAGCACCTCCTGTTGTTGCAAAAAGGCTTGTTGGTGTTACAGCCCATGTCACATTACTACCTGGAATAGCATTATTGAGTGTAAAGATTCTATTACTGGTACAAACAAAATTAGAGCCTCCATTATTAACAAAAGGCACTCGAACAGTATTGGTAGTCATTGGAGCACCATTACCATCTAACCAATTACTTAATCGAGTGTTGTTAGTTCCACCTCCCGTCCATGATAAATTGAATCTACCATATATATTATTATCAACTAAACTTGTTCCAATCGGACAATTTACATCCAAATTACATGCCGATGCATCACCTGTACCCCTCGTTTCTAATCTTGTAATTCCCTGCGTTATACCATCAACAGTAATAGTAAATTCACGTTGATGTTTTTTAGGTACTAATACTTCTATTACGGCTTTTTTACCGTTTATTATATCGCTTGCATATTTGCGGTCATAAATATGCTGAGGTTCAATGGGCCCTATAATCATTCGCTCATTCAATCCATAAATAAACATTTGACCACTTTTGGGTAGTTGAAAGTTTGAAAATGTAAAATTAAGAGATTTAGCTTTAGGGGCTTTGAATGCAATTTTCCAAATAACCCAATCACCATATTCATAAAATTGTCCATCTTTTTCCGTAAATATAGTTTTTGTCTTTACACCAAATCGTGGAATTTGTTTACCTAAACGTTTATCTTCTGCTATAATTTTCTCGAAATCAATCTCAGGCTGCTCAAATTCACGAGGTTCTTCTTTAATATGCCAAGTGTTAAAATGTTCAATCTCTTGTTTTTCATCATTAAGAACTCTCGTGAATACTTGAGTATAGCTCATTGTGGAGTGCAGTGTGATTAAACCAATTAATAGGTTTTTTAAGCTCAAAAAAGAAATTATTTTTTCACTTAGATCATGTTTTAAAATAAAAGATAAGTTTAAAAAGGCAGATAATCCAAACAACTTTTTCATTTTTTAATCGTTTTAAAAGTGATTTAATAATTTAAGTCAGGCTACTCTCATTGCATATAGGTACCAATCTTAACAATGCGGTAGCCTTTCTTATATACTGATAGTTTATCAATATTCAGTCAAAATTTTATTAAAAGAAATACAAACCTATATCATTTCACGATGTGAAACGATGTGAAACGATGTGAAACGATATTAAAATAATGTTTTGTTCATTCTGTATTTATTATTCTATGATGATGGTTAAATTGTTAAATATTGCTTTGCTTTACAAATATAATATAGTCATTTCTAATAATGCAAATAAAAAGATAATTTTAACATATAAAATGTTATAGAAAAGTGAAAATATTAACACCCTTTGCTATATTTTTACGTTTTTCAGCTAAAACACCCCCTCAGTATCCAGCCTATTTTCTACTTTCACCTTGAAAATAATAAAACCTAATTTCAAGATGAAAAAACTAAGTTTACTCACGTTCTTGTTGCTTTCTCTGTCAAGCCTTTTAGCTCAAAAGAAGGCACTATCCTATTATCTCAACGACAATACCGTTTATGATAAAAACATTCCAACGCCTGAAGACTATTTTGGCTTTCAAATAGGTGAACAGCATGTTAGTCACGACCAATTGGTGGGCTATATGAAAGAATTGGATAGGCTTTCGGATAGAATAACGCTCCAAATTGTCGGGCGCACCTTTGAAAATCGCCCTTTGATGGTTTTGACGATTACGTCTGCTGAAAATCAGAAAAATATTGAAGCCCTTCGACAAAGCCACGTGTCGCTAACAGACCCCTCAGTATCCGCCAGTTTGGATGTGTCTAAAATGCCGATTGTGGTGTATCAAGGTCATTCCATTCATGGCAACGAAGCGAGTGGGGCAAATGCAGGTATTTTAGCCGCTTACCATTGGGCAGCTGGTCAAGGGGCAGCCGTTGAAGAAACCTTGCAAAATATCATTATTCTGTTCGACCCCGCTTTCAATCCCGATGGTTTGCAGCGTTTCAGCCAATGGGTGAATATGCACAAAGGTAAAAATTTGGTGTCGGATGTGGCTTCGAGAGAGTTTAGCGAAGTGTGGCCTTATGGACGGACGAACCATTATTGGTTTGACCTAAACCGTGATTGGCTCGTCGGGCAACAACCTGAATCGAGAGGACGTATCCAAGTTTTTCACAACTGGAAACCCAATATTTTGACCGA
>JAYUQN010000208.1:0-2094 GCA_043756725.1 Saprospiraceae bacterium | reverse complement strand
GTTTGTTGAGCAATAATGTACCGTCAAACGAAGAAGTGGTTTTTGTGAAATCCAACGTTTCAGTCGGCTTAACAGCTTCTGCCAATAAGACTGAAATTTGTATGGGCGATACCATTACTTTCACCGCAAACGGGACGGGCGGCGGCGAAACCCCTCAGTATCAATGGTTTTTGAACAATACACTTTTAGCTGAAAAATCAAGCACGCTGCAACTCACGACATTAAAAAATAATGACCAAGTGAAAGTAAAGTTCATATCATCTGAAACCTGCACAGTGAAAAACCCATTAGAAACCGATGTTTTTAAAATAACCGTTAACGAACCCGTTTTACCAACTGTGGAATTAACCGTTTCAAAACCCTTACTCTGCAAAGGGGAAAAAATTACCTTTAACACGAATGGAAAAAACCTTGGCGCCACGCCAAAATACAATTGGATAAGAAACGGGAAACCTTTAAATTGGGATAGCCCTACTTATATTACCGATTCCTTGCAAATAGACGATGCTATTCATCTGGTTGTCACATCTTCTAATACTTGTATTGCTGAAAAAATTACGACATCAAAGATATTCCAACCCTATGTTCGGATTTGCCTTTTAGGGAAAGAATATGGAGAACAACAGGCTTTAATTTTCCCAAATCCCACTTCCGATACACGGACATCTGTGGGTTTGATAAACTTAAAAGGAACCGTGCTTATTGATGTCTTGACACAACGGGGTCAAATTATTTTAACAAAAACGATTAACAACGTTGAAAAAGATAAAGAAGTAAACATTGAAATACCCGAATTACCCGATGGTTTGTATCTTGTGCGCATTATTAATGGAGATTTTTCAACGTATAAAAAATGGATTATAGCCCGATAAGAAAATTTTTCAATTTTTATATTAAAATTCCATCTCCCTCTGTATCTTGCACGTATTAAACGGATATTTAACTCAAAATTAAAAAACCATTTTATTTATGGCAACTCCTATTAAATTCGGTACAGATGGTTGGCGCGCCATTATCGCCGACGATTATACCGTTGAAAACGTTACCCGTGTCGCTGATGCTACGGCTCAATGGATGAAAAAAAACAAACTCAAAAAAGTGGTTATTGGTCACGATTGTCGTTTTGGCGGCAAACTTTTTGCTGAAACCACTGCCCGAGTCATGGGTGCGTATGGCATAAAAGTCAATATCGCTATCGGTTTCGTTTCTACTCCAATGGTCTCTTTGGGTGTCGTGAAAACCAAATCGGATTTGGGTATTGTGATTACCGCAAGCCACAACCCGCCCAGCTATAATGGTTTCAAATTGAAATCAAGTTTTGGTGGTCCCTCTTTTCCATCTACCATAGCGGAGGTTGAGGAATTAATTGGCGACACCCCCTCAGTATCAAAGCTCCCAACACTTTGGGAAATGCAAGAAAAAGGCTTATTGACAGTTGTGGATTTAGAGAAAATGTACATCCAACACGTCAAAAAGAATTTTGACCTCAAAGCCATGAAAAATGCAGATTTCAAAATCGCCTACGATGCCATGTTTGGCGCAGGTCAAAGAGCGATGAAAATGATACTGCCAAAAGCCATTGCTTTGCATTGCGAGTACAATCCCGGTATGGAAGGTCAAGCACCTGAACCCATCCACCGCAATTTGAAACTCCTGTCTGAAACCATAAAAAAGAACCCTAAAATTGGGCTTGGCATTGCCAATGATGGGGATGCTGACCGTATCGGCATGTACGATGAAGACGGTAATTTTGTGGATTCACACCATATTCTACTCCTTTTATTGCTTTATTTGCACAAATATAAGGGTCTGAACGGCGAAGTCATTGTCACTTTTAGTGTAACGGATAAAATGAAAGTGATGGCAGATAAGTTTGGGCTGCCTTGTGAAATTACGAAAATTGGTTTCAAATACATAGCTGAAATAATGACACAGCGCGATGTTTTGGTCGGTGGCGAAGAGTCAGGCGGCTTGGCTGTGAAAGGGCATATCCCCGAGCGAGATGGCATCTGGATTGGCTTGATGATTTTAGAATTTATGGCTAAAACAGGTAAATCACTGAAAGCCTTGATTCAAGAAGTCTATGACATCGTT
>JAYUQN010000207.1:0-2095 GCA_043756725.1 Saprospiraceae bacterium | reverse complement strand
ATAACTGTAAGCGAATAAATCGGTTTCAAAAGAGTGTGTGATAACACAATATTGTTCATTGTTTTTATAGCCAAACAGGATGTCTTTGTGGGCGGAGGCAACTTGTTTCAATTTACAGCAATGGGATTGCTCGTCTAAATAGTGTGGTTCGAAATAGGTTTCATCTATTAAAATTTCACAACATATAGAAGCTCTTTCAAAAGACAATTGCGGCTCTTCTATCAAAGGCAGTTCTTTCAAATAAGTTAATTTATGATGTGCGTATTCATTGCGCATAAGGCTTTTAGCCATGTCGTTGAGCACAGGGGTTTCAAAAACGGGTTGTTGAGTCCATATTTTTTCAACTTGATTGTACTCTTTGTCATAATCCCCTTTTAGCGCATCAAGCCCGTAGTAAAACTCAACCAAGAAACGCATAATCGTTTCAATTTCTAATAAAAACGGTTCACTATTGAGTTTTGGAAAAGTGCAGAGATAAAGATTCGTAACAGGTTCTTTTTCTTTGTCTAAAGAAGGTTGAATATAATCAATATCTATGCGTTTTGCGCCGAGCCTATAAAAGACTTTCAATCTTTGCGCAGGTGGCATAGAGTCTTTGTCTTCAGAAGTCAAAAACGGATTATTGGTTTCAAAAAACACAGCCCTGACTTTGCAGCCTTCGTTTTTGATATGCCGAATCAAGCCCGTAATGCCTCTCTCCTTATCTGTTTCTATCAATTTTCGGGCTATTCCTGATTTTCTTTCATCTTTATGGATGAAAACATAAGTGAGCAAACAACATTCGCTGCGAGAGTAATATTCTAAAATAGCGCCTCCTCTGACTTCACCGTCAACAGTATAAGCTATGAGATTGGTATTGGGTTTATCCGAATTATCTAACAATCTTTTTTTAATAATATCAGGCTCTTCTCTCTCATCTTCATCTGGAAAATTATCTTCATGAACATAAAGGTCAAAAAATTGCTGAACAATGTTTTCGTTGGCTAAAACATGTTCTTTAGTTAAAATCCAGATAATTTTATGACTTGAATGCGACATATAATAAAATTGAAATTTTAATTCGAATAATGACTTAAAATAAACATTTTGAGACTACGCATACGTTTCTCTTAAAATTTGACTGAGTTTTCGTGAAATATTGACTAACCACGTCCTTTAGGGCGTGGGTGGAGAAGATTAGCCTTTTTCCGGCTTTAGCCAGCCACCTTTTTCAGCTTAAAAAGATGAGCGGCTAAAGCCTAAATAGCTTTTAACCTCTTGCCCACGCCCTAAAGGACGTGGTTAGTCAATATTTCACGAAAACTCACCCAAATTTTAAGCGAAACGTATATGTAGTCTCAAAATGTTTATTTTAAGTGATTATTCACATTCTTAATTAAAAAGCTCTAATTCACTCAAACCGTCCAAACATTCAAAATCATCAATGGAGCATATAGGCGTATCAACCTCCGCTTTAACATGCAGATGGCGAATAAGGGCTTCAATAAAAATTTTGTCGTTTTTACTTTCTACGATAAGTTTATTCATAAAATGTTGATTTTCAAGGATTTATTCACCGCGCATCGGTTTGTCGTTTTCCAATTTGTATTCCAATACTTCTGGACGAATTTTATTTGCCGCTATTTCATTGGTTTTAATATGGCGATAGAGTTCAAAATAAGCGGCTTCGTTTTCAAATTTCAAAGCCGTGTATCATAATATCTTGATTTTCAAGCAAATATAGCACATTTTGAATTTATAACAAAATAACAATTAAACTCTGTAAAAGCAGCATCCCATCTACTTGAAAGGCGTAAAAATAATCATCTTTTGTATCATCCGTTTTTTTTATGATGAAATATGTAATAACAAGTGAAATCCCTATTTTAAATAATGTCCAAAAACTATAATTTTTCATAAAAACTAAGACACACGCCATTAAAAACGATAAAATCAAGGAGAAATAAGCGAGTTTTTTCGCTTTTTCTGTTTCCATACTGTCCGTAGGACTCCCCATGGAGAGGGGTATGGTTTTCACACCCATTGTCTTATCCACAGCCCTGTCTCTTATATCGAAAGGAAGAGTAAGTGCGAAAATGAAATAGGCTTTTTCTAA
>JAYUQN010000206.1:0-2095 GCA_043756725.1 Saprospiraceae bacterium | reverse complement strand
GACGATGCGCTCGATAAATTGGCGTACAACAAATATCCGACACTCACGGAAACCGATGTGAAAAATATTGTGATACACGATAAATGGCTGCCCGCTATCCAATCCGCCGTGAAAACCGAAATGGAGCGTGTCAGTCAACAACTCACGGGACGCATAAAGGAATTGATTGCCCGATATGAAACGCCGATGCCGAAACTCAATCAAGACGTGCAAGCATTGGAGGAAAAAGTAAATGCTCACCTTTTAAAAATGGGATATTTATGGAAATGATAAACGTGAATAATGAATATGGCAATTTTTTGCACATCATTAAAAACAAAGTAATTGAAAGCAGAATACATGCCGCAAAAGCAGTTAATAGGTCTTTCATTGGTTTGTATTGGTTTATTGGGCAATTAATTGTTGAAAAACAAGAAGAATTGAGTTGGGGTAAATCCGTGGTAGAAATGCTTTCCAAAGATTTGAAATTGATTTTCCCTGAAATGACGGGATTTTCACCACAAAATCTATGGCTATCAAGGCAGTTTTATTTGGAATACCGCCATTCGCCAATTCTCCAACGGCTCGTTGGAGAAATTCCTTGGGGGCAGAATATCCTCATTATACAAAAACTAAAAACTGAAGAGGAAAGGCGTTTTTATTTGGAAGCTACCGCTAAATTAGGATGGAGCAAAGATGTACTCCTAAACCAAATAAAAGCGAATATCTATCGCCAAACAGCAATTGATAAAACGCATAATTTTGCCACTACACTACCTCAGAACCTTGCTGAACAAGCGGATGAAATGCTAAAAAGTCGCATCAATTTAGAGTTTTTAGGTTTGCTGCAACCTGTGTTAGAACGTGATTTAGAAAAAAGGTTACTTGCCAAACTTAAAGATTTTTTGATAGAAATGGGCTATGGTTTTTGTTTTATCGGAAGTCAATATAGGCTTACCTTAGGCGAAAAAGAGTATTTTATTGATTTGCTTTTTTACCATCGTTTTCTCAAATGCTTGGTTGCCATTGACCTAAAAACAGGTGATTTCAAACCCGAATATGCAGGGAAAATGGACTTTTATTTGGAGTTACTCAATGATACCGAAAAAGCCGAAGATGACAACCCTTCCATCGGAATTATTTTGTGTGCAGAAAAAAATAAACTCGAAGTAGAAGTAAGCCTTCGTACAAAAGCCAATCCAATTGGTGTAAGTACCTACGAACTTTATCCGCAACTGCCGGAAGCTTACAAAGGCAAATTGCCAACCGCAGACGAGTTGCAAAAAATATTGGATTTAAACAAATTAGAGGAATGAATCATTTGGAGGAAAAAGTAAATGCTCACCTTTTAAAAATGGGATTTTTATAGAATTGATATTTGAAAACTTTGATAACGAAAATAAGCCACAATAAATAGACGCTACTTTTTGCAGGTGCAGCGCACCTTAATATTTGTAGAAAATATCAAATTATCTCGTATTTAAGGTGCAGCCCACCGCAATATTTGTAGAAATTAGCGTTAATTCTCATGTTTCAAAGGTGCAGCCCACCGCAATATTTGTAGAAATTAGCGTTAATTCTCATGTTTCAAAGGTGTAGCGCACCGTAATATTTGTAGAAATTAGCGTTAATTCTCATGTTTCAAAGGTGCAGCGCACCGTAATATTTGTAAAAATTAGCGTTAATTCTCATGTTTCAAAGGTGCAGCCCACCGCAATATTTGTAAAAATTAGCGTTAATTCTCATGTTTCAAAGGTGCAGCGCACCGCAATATAAAAACCATTTACCAATATTACGGTGCTACGCACCTTTGAAACAAGAGAATTAACATTAATTTCTACAAATTTTGCGGTGCGCTACACCTTTGAAACAAGAGAATTAATGCTAACTCCTACCAATATTGCAGTGCTACGCACCTTTTGTAACTACAAAAAAGATGTGAGTAATGGACAGAGTTTTAAACTTGACGCAAGTTGTGCTGAATTCAGAATTTTATTTGGCTTTAAAATTCAATTAGTTTGTTGCTGTAATTTTTCGTGTGCAAATGTAGAGACGTTGCAGTGCAACGTCTCTACGTGGTTCATTTTAACAAGGTTATTGAAACAAAATACCCTAT
>JAYUQN010000205.1:0-2095 GCA_043756725.1 Saprospiraceae bacterium | reverse complement strand
GGTGCGATACGGCTATGATTCGGGTAAAAGTCTTGTGTGAAAAGTTGAAAATCTACAATGGTTTTTCACCCAATGGCGATGATAAAAACGACTTTTTCACAATTGAAGGCTTAGAAGAATATCCTAATACCAAAGTCATTATCTACAACCGTTGGGGCAATCGGATCTATCTAAACAATGACTATAAAAATGATTGGGGCGGTACTTGGCAGAATACGCTTGTTCCAGATGGTACCTATTTTTATCAAGTGATTCTTGAAAATGGGGAGCAATTTACAGGTTATTTGCAGATACATCGATAAAGAATGATGAATCATTAGTGTTCAAAAGATTTTGCTTTAAATATAAAACATTGATTTTGAACGAGTTACAATGTCTGTCTCATTTGGTTTAGTAAACCTATGAACGAAATCCGTTTCTCAAATCTAAACAAAATCTTTTGAACACCTATGATGATGAATGATGAATTTGCAGCCAACTTATTAAAGAGAAACAACGTCCTTTTATTCAAATAAGGATAAATACTGTTTTATATGATTATTGTTAAATGAAAAATGCTCTGTTACTCTTCTCTTCAAATTTTCGCCTTTCACATACCTCCCCTCTCCATAGGAGTCCCTTCGGACAGTATTTGAGCTTTCAATAAGTCGCTCCATTATATATATCAAATCTTTAGTCTGAAAATCTCGCTCTAAAAGATAGGCATTGGTTTCATCTAAATACTCATCAAAATCACCAACACCTTTGCACGCTATCACCGTTTTACCACACAATCCCGCTTCTTTCACCACTTGATTGGATGATTCTGAAACAGATAATTGAAGCATCAAATCTGCCGCTTCTATGTGCGGAATAACGTTTTCTTGATGCCCTAAAAAATGAACTAAATCTGCTATTCCTAAATCTTTTACTTGCTTTTTTAACTCGTTTCCAAGAGGACCATCCCCAATAATGTACATTTCAATTAAGCTATTTTTCTCTTTAAAATGCTGTATAACAGGAAAAAAATGAGCTATTCTTTTGATAAATACCAACCTTGAAACAGCAATAACCCGCAAAGCAATATCCGATTTTTTAGGCTCAACATCTTGCTTTTCATAGGTATTGTATTTCTCAAAATCGTAAACAAGCGGTAGAAAACTTACTTTATGCGCTGGCACATTTTCTATTTTTGTAACATGCTCATACCCTTTTTGAGAAATAACAAGTAAATGTGGTGCTAAAAAATTGATAATTTTATCAAAACGAATGGCTTTATTATTTCTATCTTGATAAAATTGGTCAGCATGGTGTCGGCAAACCACGACTTTAGTTTTTGGTAAAAAATAAGAGGCTAAAGCTGCGTAAAAATTTGCGTAAACAAGGTGTGAAAAAATGCCGTTTATTTCCTTACTTTTTACCAGTTTAACGACATAACGCACATTGAAAAAGGCTTTAAAAAGGATATTGCCTTGTGTTTTTATGTAATTATGGCAAACGATGCCTTGTCTTTCTAAACGCTCTTGCAGTATGCCTTTCTCGCAAAAAAATAAGGCTTCTACTTCAATTCCTTTTTCTAAAAACCCCTCAGTAAGGCTTTCAAAATAGACGCTCTTGGCACTGCTGTCAAAGCAAAAAAGGATTTTCATACCCCCTCAGTATTTTAGCTATTTACTCGACACCAATACCGTTGCAACCCAAATCTATATTCTGTCTGTAAAATATCTAAGCCACACTTTTCAAATAAACTCTTCAACTCTATTCTATCAAACTCCACAACATGGTCGGCATCGCTATATATCAAAGGCATGTTCAAATCTTTTCTATACTGATTATTGAGCGTTTTATCGAAATCGGGTAGCTCAATAAATATATTTTTGAAATAACCTTTGAAATTCTGTAAAAACTGCTCTGGTGCTTCTATATGCTCTAAAATATGTGAAAGCAACAGAATATCAAAGGTTTCACTTCTATTTTGAAGATAAAACAAAGCATCTTCACACCGATATTCTAAATTGTCTCTATTGCCATAGGCATCCCTTCGGAGAAAAAGGTTTTTCGCTCTTTCAATATCTGCCTTGTTGTTATCTATCCCGACCACCCTTTTCGCTTTTTC
>JAYUQN010000204.1:0-2095 GCA_043756725.1 Saprospiraceae bacterium | reverse complement strand
GGAAATTAAAATTCGAGAAATCAAATTAGAAGAGTATATTTTTTTGAAAGAGATGCTTTACGAAGCTATTTTCATTCCTGAAAATCAACCCAAGTTTCAAAAAAACATCGTGGATAAACCTGAATTGAATAAATACTTTTCCAATTTTGGACGTAAAGGTGATTATGGCTTGGTAGCCGAATCGGAAAATACATTAGTCGGAGCCGTTTGGGCAAGGCAATTTAATGATTTTAATCGTGGCTATGCTTACGTTGATGCTCAGACACCTGAACTTTCGATGGCAGTCAATGAAAGATTTCGTAGCAAAGGCATTGGTCAAAAATTGCTCAGTCAAATTTTAATAGATTTGACTGAGCAAGGTATTCAAAAAGTATCTTTAAGTGTAGATTACCGCAATTATGCCAAAAATTTTTACTTGAAAAATGGTTTTGAAGAAGTTAAAACGGTGTTTACAGCTGTTTTAATGATTAAAAATTTGGCATAACTACTTCTACTTTGGCATTCATTTTAAAGATAATAAATTAAAAAATATGGCAAAACAACCAACACTCGGCATCATCATCGGCAACCGCGATTTTTTCCCTGATAGTTTGGTCGAATTTGCACGGCTTGAAATTATCGAAGTATTTAAAAATTTAAATTTAAAACTCATTCTTTTAGACAGTTCTGAAACGAAATTGGGCGGTGTTGAAACTTTCAACGATGCCCAAAAATGCGCCAATCTGTTTAAAAAACACGCAGCTGATATTGTCGGTGTTTTAGTCATTTTACCCAATTTTGGCGATGAAAAAGGGGTAGCCGACACCCTTAAATTAGCCAATTTGAATGTGCCCGTTTTGGTGCAAGGCTATCCCGATGATTTGGATAAAATGGACGTGGCAAGGCGTAGAGACTCTTGGTGTGGTAAAATATCTGTTTGCAACAATCTCTATCAATATGGTATCAAATATTCTTTGACCACAAAGCACGTTGTCAGCCCTTTTGACCCCAGTTTTCAACAAGATTTAAAAGATTTCACAGCCGTTTGTCGAGTCGTGAAAGGTTTGAAAAACGTCAGAATTGGGGCAATTGGCGCACGCCCAAGTGCTTTCAATACCGTCAGATACAGTGAAAAAATACTGCAACGCAATGGCATATCCGTTGTCACTTGCGACCTTTCTGAAATACTCGGCAAGGCAAATAAACTCACTGCCAGCACCCCCTCAGTAAAAAGCCGTTTAGAAGCCATTACAAACTATGCAGCAACGGGTAAAACACCCAACGAGGCACTTATCCAAATCGCCAAATTAGACGTGGTTTTAAATGATTTTATGGCTGAAAATGTGCTTGACGCAACGGCTATACAATGTTGGACATCTTTGCAGCAAAATTACGGTTGCAATGTCTGTACGAGTATGAGCATGATGAGTGAAAATATGTTGCCCCAGTGCTTGCGAAGTAGATGTGACTGGAACGCTCACAATGTATGCGATGCAACTCGCTTCGGGTTCGCCGTCTGCCTTAGTGGATTGGAACAATAATTATGCAAATGATGAAGAAAAATGTGTCCTTTTCCATTGTGGCAACTGGGCAAAATCTTTTTTACCCGATATTACCATCAGCAATGCCCCCATTTTGGGCACAACCGTAGGCGTTGAAAATACTTATGGTGCTTTGGACGGTAGAACCCCCGCCATGCCTTTGACCTACGGGCGTTTGAGTACAGACGATACAAAAGGGGTCATAAAAGCCTATATCGGTGAAGGTGATTTAACGGACGACCCCCTCAGTACATTTGGCAATCGAGCCGTTTCAAAAATTCCCAATTTGCAAAAACTGATGCACTATGTTTGTCGGAATGGTTTTGAACATCATGTGGTGATGAATGCGTCAAAAACAGCTTCGATTTTGAAGGAGGCTTTTGAAAATTATATGGGGTGGGAGGTGTATGAGCATATGTAAAAATTCATATTTCGCTTTATCTCGCTTTTTTAAATACTTAAAGCGAGTAATATACTTTTAATATTCGCTTTATCTTACTTTATTTTTCAATTAAAGCAAGATAAGAATTTTATATTTCGCTTTATTTATCTATATTTGCATAAATAAAGCGAAA
>JAYUQN010000203.1:0-5386 GCA_043756725.1 Saprospiraceae bacterium | reverse complement strand
TATAAGCCCCTCAACATGGATTTTAAGTGAATCGTAGATTAGTTTGAAAGTCATTGTTTGTTTTTCATTCCAAGATGGATAAACCTCATTAATCGCTTCTTGTAACATTTCTTCATCAATAATACCCCCCTCAGTATTTGATATGATTTTATTTAAAACGACTAAAGTTCGTTCAATAACATCGGCATCTTTGTAAATGTACTTATCCACATCATTTCGTTCTCGAAAAATGAAACAGTTACAAATGCCTTTTTCTTGTTTCCGATTGACTCGTCCAAATCGTTGTAGCAATGAATCAAGGGGTGCTGGTTCAGTATAAATAACATCAAAGTCAATATCTAAACTTACCTCAATGGCTTGCGTACCGACAAGTAATCGCACTTTTGAGTTTTCGGTTAAAAGTTTTTGCTCATGTGCATTTCGGTCACGAGCTGTAAATGAACCATGTAATAAAACCGCTTCTTTTCTTTCATCTAAAAGATTGATTTTCAATGCTTTGAAAACTTGCTGCGCTCGCTCCACTGTGTTGCAGACTACTAAAACTTTGCGTGTGAGGCTTGACATTAAATCAACTTTGATAGTCTCCAAATTTTCTAAAATATCCCCTTCTGTAAGGTGAACTTGATGGCGACGAAATGCTTTGAAAAGGCTGCTTTCAGCTCTAATTGATGTAGAAGTACCAAGAGACTTTTCCAATTCTGCCCTCAAAAAACTTGGTAGTGTGGCTGTCATTACCAAAACCTTTGCGCCAAGTTTTTGCGTAACATACTCCAAAAGAATTTTGATTTGAGCAAAAACATCAGGTGCGTATGCGTGAATTTCATCGAAAATCAAATAACTACCTGTCATCTCAAACATACCTTGCTCGAAACCTCTTAAGCCAAAAATGTGCTTTAATAATTGAAAAGGCGTTGCTACTTTTACTGGTGTTGAAATTGCGTGAAACTGCTCACGCAGTTGCTTCATTTTGATTCTTCGATCAGATTTATCGTATTGAAAGTTATCAAGATACGCATCTAAATAAGCACTTAATTTGCCATGCAGCATACCAATTTTTGCATCATCAGTTCCAATTTTTTCACCATCTACTCGTTTGCCGAGCCTTTCATACATAGCATTAATACTGGCAGTAAAAGGTAAAATGTAGAAAACCCGCCCTAACCGATTTCCCGTTTCATCACCTTTTCGCATCTGATTTTCAACCCATTGAAATGCACTTTCAGTTTTGCCAGAACCTGTTGGGGCAGTTAGAATAATGTTTCCTAACCTGTTGCCACATTCTTTTTGATGAAAATAAGGCTTATACTGAGGAGGAGTTACAAGTTTACAATCATTAGGAATAAGAGTCAAAACTTTAGTCAATAAAGCTGAACCCATATGGTCACAATGTTTCAATGCACCAAGCATTAACATTACTTTGATGGATTTTTCTTTCTTACTCAAATAATTTCTCACCAAACCTACGGGTGACTTAGGTTTTATTTCCTTTGAAAAATGTACTCCAAACCGTCCAGCAACTTCAAGAGCATCTTGTATGCGAACACTTTTTATGAACCTTTTTTCAAAGGCTTCAAAAGTTTCATCATCATCAAACTCATCATCACGCTCGTAAAGATTGATACTTTCATTACTCAACCTAGTGAATGATCGGTGATGTGCCGCTACTGCCAAAATCAACACATCTCGGTCTGTTTTATTTAATTCTAAAGCCTCAACGAAAGGCAATGAATAGAGTTCATGCCGTTGTGATTTCCAGTATGACCCATCGCCACCTGCTAATATTGTTTGAAAATCATGGTGGGATTTACCTAAATCATGGCAAACAATAGCGATTTCGAGCAATTCCCAAAAATTTGGAACATCAGCAATAAATGCTGCTGTTGGATACGCTTTTTTCAAACCTCTGTAAATAACCAAACAATCTTCGATGTGTTGGTGAAGAGTACGTGGTTTTTCATTAGAGTTTTTAGGGGCAGATTTTGCCAAAAGTTCAGTTTTATCGGTAGTCATTTTCGTCAAATTGAACGTGGTGGAAAAAAATATCTACTTGTTTTTCAATATCACGGAAAGCCTCAAAACGCCCTGAAATTGGTTTACTTTTAGGACTAAGTACGGTATAAGGTTCAGTTCCTAAATTACGACGTGGAAACGTATCAGTAAAGTATTGAGGTAAAGGTTGAATCTGACCAGATAGAAAATTACCTCGCATTGGTATAACCTGTCCTTTCAATATTTCAGCTTGTAGAACTTTTTGTAGTTCCATTCGACCTATCTTTTCAACTGTTGCTAAATCATTCATTCGACCAAGTAACAAAGGGTAATAAGGTTGATTAAAAAAATTAACAAGTTGCTCATCGACAATATACAGTCGTAGCGAAGCTTGAACCAAAAACTCTCTCCGAATTGGTTCAGAAGTAATTTTATTAATGGCAAAACCATTGGCATTTGTTCCAATTTTATGAATCGTTTCAACATCGGCAAATTGACCTGCTGCTTTGGCTTCATAGTCAAAAAAGTAACCAATGGTTAAATTTCGATGTTCTATATACTTGCCTGCTGCTGCATTGACCAACCCTAATACTGTACTGAGGGGTGGTACTTCGAGCGTTGGATGATAACTCGTCATAAAGTTAGGATACCGAAAGCTCGCTGTCCAACTTGTTATATCAATAGTGAAAACTTCCATGTTATTTCTTGTTTTCAACTGTTTGCAATTTGGGTTTTCAACTGTTCACAAAAGCCGTCAATAGCTTCGTTTATAGATAAAAGTTTGACATTTGGAAACGAAGAAGCAAAGTCAGTTAATTCTTGTTTATGGCTGTCCATGAAGCCACTTCTTCTTCCGATAAAAATATCGCCAATAATATAATCTTTATAATCAATCAAGACTTCGCGCAAACCGTCCACATTTAATGCAGCTTCAAGAGAATAAGCATCTCGTTTCCTTTCAATTGCAATATGTGTAAAAGGGTGGTTACCAGAAGTAGTCGCTGCTAAAACAATAAATTTAGGCGTAACATCTGCCATGTTTGAGGCTTGCATTGCTCCACCTGTTAAAGTTTTAAGTGCTGAAATTGTATCAATAGAACGCTTTAAACGAATGGCTTCTGGCATTCTAACAAGTTTTCGGGCATTGCTTTTAGCATCTCGCACGGAATTGTCTTCAATTTCTACAGCACCAGAAGTCATTGCTTCATCACGGCGAGCTTCTGATAAATTTTTAAAACCTGTTTTGTTGTAGTTAGAAAAAGTACCAACTTGTGAAATATCAAGAGAGAACATACCTTTCATCACAGCACTATATTCTTCTTTAGTGTATGGAACAGGAACACCTTCATGTCTCGCTGCAACAGAAAAATGCTCTACAGATTGAGTTGATGCAACAGCAATTAAAACCGAATTTTTCATTGGAGATACTCGTGTGACAGTTGCATTTTCCGTTTCTGGTTCGCCTTTTTTGTTTAAAATTGCCTTGCCATCTTCATCAACTTTAATATCTTTGGTTGCACTTAGGTAGCCAAAAACATCATCATCAGGGTAAGCAATGGGATTTGCTTCTGAAATGACTTGATTTTTTTTCTCAATTTTTGTCAATGGAGATACAACCCAACCGTGATTTAATCGCAACGATTCGCGCCACCAATACCGCCATGCTTGCCCCGAAACGTATGGGTACACCTTATCATTCTTTTTTATTTTTTTTACAGCCACGCCATTTTCATCGTTGCTACCGCCTTGTTTTTTACCCGCATTATTCAATGCCACAGCATCAACATCAATCAGAATAAAACCTTGAACCGTTAATTTTTTCATTGTTTTTAATTTTTTTAAGTTTGAAAATTAATTGTCGTTGTTAACTTTTTCATTCAAATCTTCATCGGTATCACCTAAATCGCCAGCAACTTTTCGATTTGCTAAGTGCAATTGTTCATAAATTCCAATGACTAAAATATCACGCATTTCGACCCAATTAAACCCTTCCGGAAAAAGGTAGGTGACATCATCAAGTGGAATCAATACCTCATCGTTGTCGGCATAATAGTTTTCTTTAACAAGTTTTAGCAAAGCACGGCGAACATCACGTTCTTTTTTTGCTTCGTTTAGTAGGCGAACTGTTCTTTTGATATCATCATCAGACCTGTCGGTGACAACGAAAATGGCAATGCGCCGCAGTACCGTAATAGATTGTTTCTCCATGTTTCTAATTTTAATTTGATAAATTTCAATGATTTTAAAACTAAGTCGGTTGCCTTTGATCACCCATGATTTGGCAAAGCCACTAATTTTTCCCTCTTTCAAAAGAGTTTCAAAAAGCCAGTTTTTAAAGGTTTCAGGTGCAAATGTTTCGCCTTCTGTTTTATTCTTTTTTTCAATAACGCGATAAGATGAATTGATAAAAGCTGTCCATTCTTTCCGAAAGCGAGAAAGACACCACACATGAAAACCGAAAACAGAAGATGGTAAATTGTAGAGTTGTAAAGCCGTTCCATTGACGAAGTTTGAAAAGTGAAATAGGTTTAAAGTAGCCGCTTCAGTGTTAGGCTCATCCTCTTCTCGCTTTTTTATTAAATCCATGGATTGACCTGCGAATGAAAATAAAGCATTGGTTGGATTCCCGACAATTGCTTTTCGGAGACCTCGATTTGCGGAGGTCATACCAATTGCTGAGGTATGGGCTTTGCAATTCTCAAACACAATATGCCGCACTACTTCCTCATTATTACTCGTTAAAACTGCTGGGTTCGCTCCTACTTGTACAACACCAAAAGGCATTAGGAAATTGCGAATTATGATTTCTTTAGAAACTAAACTGCCACCTTCAAGGGCGTGATGAAAATTCATTAAACCGCCTGAACCGTTTAAAATAGAGTTTGTCCTTTCGGCTGAAAACAATGTTGTCCGTTGTCCTGTAATTCGACAAAAGCTGTTCTTTGCTGCGACTACTAAAGGGTCATCATTTATAACTTGACGAAAGTAAATCAGTATTGCACTAAAACTTTCATCGAGTTTCCCTTTCTTTGAGTTGTGTGTAATTCTTGAATTAGCAAAGAAAGAGTCCAGTTTTTGATCCCAACTATAGATGTAAATACGAGCAATCGCCTCTATTTGCTGATAAATATCACGCTCTGGGTATTTTTGATTTAACCATTCAAAAACGTAACCTCCTGTATCGGCGAATCGATCTCCTGTCTGTCGAGTGAGCCAATCATTTTTTGCTTTTATCATTATCAATTTTTTAAAAAATTAAAACACCAACAAGGCAATATAAACTGTTCAATAGTTCTTTCTTAACCAATCACGCCGCAATTTAAAAACAAAATATTTAAAATAACAAATAAATTTCAATAAATATAAACAAATAATTTATAAATATATGAACTTTGAA